>JAGWRL010000242.1 GCA_028876585.1 Pseudomonadota bacterium
ACCGAGACCGGCGTCGAGGTGTTCACGCTGTCGCCCGCCGGGCTCGACCGGCCGCCGCTGTTTTCATGAACGACGAGGCGGCGCATTATCACGGCCATCGGGAGCGGCTGCGCAAGCGCTTCCTCGATGCCGGCGACGAAGCGCTGGCCGATTACGAATTGATCGAACTGATCCTGTTTCGCGCCATCCCCCGCCGCGACGTCAAGCCGCTGGCCAAGGATCTGTTGAAGAAATTCGGCTCCTTCGCCGAGGTCGTCGCCGCCCCGGTGGCGCGGCTGAAGGAGGTCGAGGGCGTCAGCGAGGGCGTGGCGGCCGAGTTCAAGATCGTCGAGGCGAGCGCGCGCCGCTTCGCCAAGGGGCTGGTCAAGAAGCGCCGCTCGCTTGGCTCCTGGTCGGAAGTGATCGACTATTGCCGCACGGCGATGGCGTTCGAGGATCACGAGGAGTTCCGCGTCCTGTTTCTCGACCGCAAGAACGGGTTGATCGCCGACGAGGCGCAGGGCGTCGGCACCGTCGATCATACGCCGGTCTATCCGCGCGAGGTGGTCAAACGGGCGCTGGAACTGGCGGCCAGCGCCGTGCTGCTGGTGCACAACCACCCCTCCGGCGATCCGACGCCCTCGACGCAGGATGTGAAGATGACGCTCGACATCATCTCCATCGCCGCCCCGCTCGGCGTGACGGTGCATGACCACATCATCGTCGGCCGTCAGGGGCACGCCTCGCTGCGGGCGCTGAAGCTGATTTGACGCTCGGTCCGGGTCATGAAGAATAATTTACAATCGCGGCGAATGATTTTCGTCATAAGGTCGCGCGGCGCGAGTCGCTCGCCTTCATCACGGAGAATCGCTTGTTGAAGGAATCCGTCGACACGCGTTGGATGCGCCGCTGTTTCGATCTCGCCCGCGACGCGGCCAGCCGCAAGGAATTGCCGTTCGGCTCGGTGATCGCGCGCGACGACGTCGAGATCAGCGCCAAGGGCAATGGCGTGCGCGAGGCGCGCGACGTGACGCGCCACGCCGAGGTCTGCGCCATCGTCGCCGCGCAAGCCAAACTCGGGCGCGCCAGCCTGGAGGGCTGCACGCTCTACACCAATATGGAGCCGTGCGCGTTCTGCTCCTATGCGATTCGCGAGACGCGCATCGCCCGCGTCGTTTTCGCGCTGGCCTCGCCCGTGATGGGCGGCGCCTCGCGCTGGGACGTGCTGCACGACGACGGCCTGTCGAAATCGCTGCCGGAAGTGTTCGGCCCGGCGCCGGAGGTGGTCGCGGGCTATCTCGCCGAAGAGGCCGACGCGATGCTGCGCCACACCGCGCCGATGATGTGGGCGACCTCGCACGCGCGCGGGCTGTTCATCTGCGACGACGCCGGCAAGCAAAGCCGCCCCGGCCGACGGCCGGACAGCTATTTCGACGCGCTCAAATTCGGCGCGATGGAAATGCTGCGCCGCCGCCTGTTCGACCGCTTCAGCCGCGGGACGGCGTGAGCGGGCGCCGCCTCGGCGTCTAAACCGCCTCCACCGCGAAAGCCGTGCCTTCGCCGCCGCCGATGCACAGCGAGGCGACGCCGCGCCGGGCGCCGCGCGCCTGCATCGCCGCCAGCAGCGTGACGAGGATGCGCGCGCCCGAGGCGCCGATGGGGTGGCCGAGCGCGCAGGCGCCGCCGTTCACGTTGACCCTGTCGGCGGCCAGATCGAGATCGCGCATCGCCGCCATCGCCACCACCGCGAAAGCCTCGTTGATCTCGTAGAGATCGACGTCGCCGGCGCGCCAGCCGGTCTTGGCGAACAGCTTCTTCATCGCCCCGATCGGCGCGGTCGGGAATTTGGCTGGCTCGGCGGCGTAGGTCGCGTGTCCGACGACGCGGGCGAGCGGTTTTAGGCCGCGCTTTTCGGCCACGCTCAAACGGGTGAGAATCAGCGCCGCGGCGCCGTCGGAGATCGAGCTGGAATTGGCCGCCGTCACTGTGCCGCCGTCGCGGAAGGCGGGTTTCAGGGTCGGGATCTTGTCGGGCCGCGCCTTCGGCGGCTGCTCGTCGGCGGCGATCGGCGTTCCCGCCTTGCCGGCTTTCACCGCGACGATCTCGGCCGCGAACGCGCCCTCGCGCATGGCGCGATTGGCGCGCTCCAGCGAGGTCAGCGCAAAGGCGTCCTGCGCCTGCCGGGTGAACTGGTACTCCCGCGCGCAATCCTCGGCGAAGGTCCCCATCAAGCGGCCCTTGTCATAGGCGTCCTCCAGCCCGTCGAGGAACATCGAATCGACCACCTTGCCGTGGCCCATGCGATAGCCGGCCCGCGCCCGTTCCAGCAGGTAGGGCGCGCGGCTCATGCTCTCCATGCCGCCGGCGATCACGATCTCGGCGCTGCCGGCGGCGATCAGGTCGTGCGCCAGCATCGCCGCCTTCATGCCGGAGCCGCACATCTTGTTGAGCGTGGTGGCGCCGACGCTGACCGGCACGCCGGCGCCCAGGCTCGCCTGCCGCGCCGGCGCCTGGCCCTGTCCGGCCGGCAGCACGCAGCCCATCACCACCTCGTCGGCGTCGGCGCCGCTCAGGCCGGCGCGCTCCAGCGCCGCCGCGATCGCCGCCGCGCCTAGCTCGGGGGCGCTCACATCCTTGAAATCGCCGAGAAAGCCGCCCATCGGGGTGCGCGCCGCGCCGACCACAACGATTTCGTCCATGTCCGCCTCCTGCCAGTCGCGCCAGCATAGAGCGGCGGCGCGCGGACGGCAAAAAGCGCGCGAGAGGCCCCGCGCGCTTTGCAGAATTCGGCGTGAAAAGAAGCGTTACGCCGCCTGAGCGGTTTCCGCCTGCTTCTTGACCACGTCGCGCTTGATGGCGAGCGCGTCCGACGACAGGTCGAGGTCGCTGGCCTTGATCAGGAAGGCGTCGAGCCCGCCGCGATGTTCGACCGTGCGCAGGGCGGCCGCGGCGACGCGCAGCTTGAAACCTTTGCCGAGCGTGTCGGAGATCAGCGTCACCTGGCACAGGTTGGGCAGGAAGCGCGTGCGCGTCTTGCGGTTGGAATGGCTGACCTTATTGCCGGATTGGACGGCCTTGCCCGTCAGCTCGCAGCGGCGCGACATTGTGTTATCCTCGAATTCCAGCGGCGGCCGGGGCTCGGGCGAAGCGGAAACACGTTTCCACTTCGCCGTTTCCCCTGGCGTTTAGGGTCGCGGCTCTATAGGGGAGCGCGCTGCGAGCGTCAAGCGGAGGAACCTCATGTCGGATGAAACGGCGGTTGACCGGCTCGCCGCCCTGCGCGCCGCTATCGCCTTGCGCGCCCGCGATTGCGGCCGCAAGCCGGAAGAGATCACGCTGGTCGCCGTCTCCAAGACCCATGCCGCCGACGTGGTTTGGCCGACGATCCGCGACGGCGGCCAGACGGTGTTCGGCGAGAATCGGGTGCAGGAGGGAAAAGCGAAATGGGCCGACCTGCGCGCCCGCGCCGCCGCGCTCGGCAGAAGCGTCGAACTGCATCTGATCGGCCCGTTGCAGAGCAACAAGGCGCGCGAGGCGGTCGAGACCTTCGACGTGATCGAGACGGTCGACCGCGAGAAAATCGCCGCCGCGCTCGCCGAGGCGATCGGCAAGACCGGCCGGCGCCCAAAGCTGCTGGTCGAGATCAACACCGGCGCCGAGCCGCAGAAGGCGGGCGTCCTGCCGCAGGACGCCGACGCCTTCCTGCGCCGGGCGCGCGAGACCTATGGACTGCCGATCGAGGGCCTGATGTGCATCCCCCCGGCGGGCGAACTGGCCTCGCCGCATTTCGCGCTGCTCGGCGCGATCGCCCGCCGCAACGGCCTGCCGCTGCTGTCGATGGGCATGAGCGCCGACTGGCCGCTGGCGATTCCGCTCGGCGCGACGCATGTGCGCGTCGGCTCGGCGATCTTTGGCGCGCGCGGCGCTTAACAACATTTAATAGAACGGGAACAATGTCGGCGCAACGTTGGCGGATTTGACATAGTGTCGCCCAAATACATTCACCGCGCGTTCAAGTCCCCTGTCCAAGTATAGGCGCTGCTCAACGCCGACGCGAGCGAGCGATTGCCACGCGATTTCAGGAGGCGAGAATGTTGATCAGAAAATGGAACGGCCCCGCGATGGGTTTGTGCGCACTGCTGCTGGCGGCGGGGGCGGCTCCATTCGCCGTCCCGACGCCGGCGCTGGCGCAGATCGTCGTCAGCGTGAATTTCGCGCCGCCGCCGCTGCCGATCTATGAGCAGCCGCCGCTGCCGGGGCCCGGTTACGTATGGTCGCCTGGCTATTGGGCGTGGGATCCCGACATCGACGATTATTATTGGGTTCCCGGCGCCTGGGTGGCCCCGCCGGAGATCGGCCTGCTGTGGACGCCCGGCTATTGGAGTTGGGACGACGGCGTCTATCAGTTTAATCAGGGTTATTGGGGGGACAGCGTCGGCTTCTACGGCGGCGTGAACTACGGTTACGGCTACACCGGCTCGGGCTATTACGGCGGCGAATGGCGCGGCGACCAGTTCTATTACAACCAGGCGGTCAACAACGTCAGCAACGTCAATATCACCAACGTCTATAACAAGACGGTGATCGTCAACAACAACGCGCCGCGCACCAGCTTCAACGGCGGCCCCAACGGCGTCGCCGCGAAGCCGACGCCGGCGCAGCTCGTCGCGGCCCAGGCGCCGCATGTGGCGCCGACCGCGGCGCAGACGCAGCATGTCGCCGCCGCCAAAGCGCAGCCGGACCTGCGGTTCAAGACCAACAAAGGCGTGCCGCCCAAGCCGGTCGTCGCGCAGCCGATCGGGACCAAGCCGGTCCCCGGCGCGCCGGCCCCGGCGCTGGTCAAGCCCGTCGCGCCCCTCAAGCCGGCGACGCCGGGCGGCGCGGCGCACGTATTGCCGGGCGGCGCGGGGCACGCATTGCCGGGCGCCAAGGGCGGCCAACCATTGCCGCCGGCCGGCAAGGGCGGCCAACCATTGCCGCCGACCGGGCAAGTGACGGCGCCGGGCGGCAAGGGCCATGAAATGCCCAAAGGTCATGAATTGCCCAAGGCGAACGGCGTGGTCGGCAAACCGGGGCAGCCGCTCGCGCCGCACGCCACGGGGCCGAAACCGAACGGACCCGCCGTGTCGCACATTCCCGCCGCGTCGCTCGGAACCGCCAAGCCGCTCGGCGTGAGCCACGCGCCCGCGCCGCATCCGCTGGCGGCGCCGCGCCCCGCGCCGCATCCGATGGCTGCGCCGCATCCCGCGCCGCATCCCATGATGGCGCCGCATCCCGCGCCGCATCCCATGATGGCGCCGCGTCCGGCTCCCCACGCGATGATGGCGCCGCGCCCCGCGCCACATCCCATGATGGCGCCGCGCCCGATGATGGCGCCGCGTCCGGCGCCGCATCCCGCCGCGCCGCATTGCGCCGGTCCGCAATGCCATTGACCTAACTGGGGTGACAGGGCGCCGGCGGCGGACCCGCCGGCGCGCCTCTTTACGCCGCCTTGCGCGCGCGCAGCGCGTCGTAGAGCGCCGTCTCGAACTTCATGTAGCCGGTGAACGAGGCGGCGTCGGCGAACGGCAGGATCTGCGTCGCCCAGAAGCCGCCGTAGCCGTTTTCGCGGTCGATCCAGTAGAACAGATTGGCCAGACCCGCCCAGCCCAGCGCCCCCGCCGGCCGCCCGGTCGGCGCCTCTTCGTCATTGACCATGAAGCTGAGCGCCCACGACTTGGGCTGGCCGGGGAAGAACTCGGCGTCGTTCGACAGGCTTGGAATCACTCCCGGCAGCATGCCGATCTTCTTGCCGCCGAGCCCGTCGCGCGCGGCCATCGCCACCGTCTCCGGCTTCAGCACCGCGCCATGCGGGCCGCGCCCGTCGTTGAGCCACATGCGGATGAATTTCATGTAGTCGCCGACGGTCGCGTAAAGCCCGTGCCCGCCCATATGGACTTCCGGATCGGGCGGCAATTCGAAATCGAGCGGCGTCAGCGAGCCGTCGGCTCCGCGCTGATGCACCGCAGCGACCCGCTCGCGCATCGACGGCGACAGCGCAAAGGCGGTGTCGGCCATGCCGAGCGGCTCGAAGATGCGGCTCTTGAACACCTCGCCGAGCCGCCGGCCGGCGATCGCCTCGACCACCTGACCCGTCCAATCCATGTTCGCGCCATATTCCCAGCGCTCGCCGGGATCGAACAGCAACGGCGTCATCAGCGCCGCCTTGCTTGCGCTGATCACGCTCGGCTGGCGTTTTTCGCGCGCGAGCCGGGCGTAATTGGCGTTGAAGAAATCGTAGCCGAAGCCGGCGGTGTGCAGCATCAGCATCCGCGTGGTGATGTCGCGCTTCGGGCGGCGCAGTTTGGGCTCGCCCGCCGCGTCGAACCCGTCGAGCACCTGCAACTGGCCGATCTCGGGGCGATAGCTGGAGGCCGGCGCGTCGAGATCGAGCCGGCCCGCCTCAACCAGTTGCAGCGCCGCGGTGGCGGTGATCGCCTTGGTGGTGGAGAAAATGGCGAACACGGTGTCGGTCGTCATCTCGGCCGCCTGGCCGAGCCGACGTTTGCCCTGAGCGCCCTCGTAGATATTTTTTTGCCGGTCGGTCGCCATCGCGACGACGCCGGGCACGCCCGGGCTTGCTGGCACGATCGCCTTCAAAACCGCATCCGCTGCGGGCGCAAAATCCGAAATCACGGCGTTTCTCCCTGCAATCCGGGGTTGGCTCCCCGTGCGGAACGTTACCGCCGGCCACGTCGGCGCGCCAGCGGCCTTGACAGGGTCGCGGATCGGTGAAAAAAAACATCAGTAGAAAAAAATTTCAGGGGGAAACGCTTGAACATGGCCGTCGCCCGCAGCGCTTTCGACGAGGATGCAGATCTCTGCATTCGCGCCGCATGGCTGCATTACGGGGCCGGCCTGACGCAGGGCGAGGTCGCCGCCCGGCTCGGCGTTCCCAATGTCAAAGCGCATCGCCTGATCGCCCGCGCCAACAAACTCGGCCTCGTGCGCGTCACCATCGACGGCGCGATCGGCCAATGCGTCGCGCTGGAGGAGCGCCTCACCTCCGAATTCGGGCTGGGTTTCTGTCAGGTCGCGCCCGATCTCGACGACGAGCCGCTGCCGCTGCGGGCGCTGTCGCTGGTGGGCGCGCGTTATCTCAGCCTGGCGCTGCAAAGCGGCGAGCACGCGGTGATCGGCTTCGGCCACGGCCGCACGCTGGCCGCCTGCGCCGCCGCGCTGCCGCGCCTCAGCGCGCCCAACGTCAAGCTGGTCTCGCTGCTCGGCGGCCTGACGCGGCGCTTCGCCACCACCCCGTTCGACGTGATCCACCGGCTGGTTGAGCGCACCGGCGCGGAGGCCTATGTGCTGCCGCTGCCGTTCTACGCCAACACGATCGAGGATCGCGCCGTGCTGCTCGATCAACGCGGCGTGCGCCCGGTGGTCGAGATGGGCGTCGCGGCGACGCTGCGGCTGGTCGGCATCGGCACGATGGAGGGCGACGCCTCGATGCTGCAAACCGGCATGGTCGAGCGCGAGGAATTCGAGGAGGCGCGCCGCGCCGGCGGCGTCGGCGAAATCCTCGGCCACATCTTTTCGAGCCGGGGCGAGCGCGTCGAGAGCGAACTCTCCGCGCGCACGCTGTCGATGCCGGCCGAGGACATCGGCCGCAACAAGACGGTGGCGATCGCCGGCGGGCGCAGCAAGATCGAGCCGATCCGCGCGGTGCTGGCGAGCGGCCTCATCCACGGGCTCATCACGGACGAGCGAACGGCGCAAGCGCTGCTCGCTGGGCAAGCTGGGCGCAAGACCCGGCGAAAAACACAAGGAAAACCCAACGGAGAGAACGAATGAGTGACAAGGCTTCAGATTTCTTCGCCGCCTTCAAGGCCGGCAAGATGAGCCGTCGCGAGTTGATGTCGGGCGCAGGCAAGCTCGGCATTACGGCGGCAAGCGCGAATATCATGCTCAACGCGGCCGGCACCGACGCCATGGCCGCCGATTTCGACTGGATGAAGTTCAAGGGGACGAAGCTGCATCTGCTGCTCAACAAACATCCCTACGCCGACGCGATGATCGCCGACCTCGACAATTTCAAGAAAATGACCGGCATGGATGTCACCTACGACATCTTCCCCGAGGACGTCTATTTCGACAAGGTGACGGCGGCGCTGTCGTCGAAATCCTCGCAATACGACGCGTTCATGACCGGCGCCTACATGACCTGGACCTACGGCCCGGCCGGTTGGATCGAGGACCTCAACGCCTATATCAAGGACCCCAAGAAGACCAACCCCAACTATAATTGGGACGACGTGCTGCCCGGCCTGCGCGCCTCGACCGCGTGGAACGGCGTGCCCGGCGGCGAGCTCGGTTCGGCTGACGCCAAGCAATGGTGCATTCCGTGGGGCTTCGAGCTCAACTCGATCACCTACAACCGCAAAATGTACGACAAGGCCAAGGTCGAGCCGGCCAAGAACATGCCGGAACTGCTCGACACCGCCGCCAAGCTCACCAAGGATCTCGGCGGACCCTATGGCATTGGCGTGCGCGGCTCGCGCTCGTGGGCGACGATCCATCCCGGCTTCCTGTCGGGCTACGCCAACTACGGGCAGAAGGATCTCACCGTCGAAGGCGGCAAGCTCAAGGCGGCGATGAACACGGCCGAGTCGAAGGCCTATCACAAGATGTTCGTCAAGATGATCCAGGATTCCGGGCCGAAGAACTGGTCGACCTACACCTGGTATCAGGTCGGCACCGATCTTGGCGCCGGCGCCTCGGCGACCATTTTCGACGCCGACATTCTCGGCTATTTCATGGACGGCGGCGACAACAAGGAGAAGGGCAACCTCGGCTTCCACGCCTTCGCGGCCAACCCGAACGCTAAGTCGCCGACGCCGAACGTTTGGATCTGGTCGCTGGCGATGAACTCCGCCGGCAAGCAGAAGGACGCCG
>JAGWRL010000243.1 GCA_028876585.1 Pseudomonadota bacterium
CAAAATCGAGGCCAAGAAGACCGCCAAGCGCCTTGGCATTCCCGTGGTGCCGGGCTCCGAGGGCGCGGTCGGCTCCGCCGAGGATGCCATGCCCATCGCCAGGCAGATCGGTTTTCCCGTCCTCGTGAAGGCCGCGGCCGGGGGCGGCGGACGCGGCATGAAGGTCGCCCATACCGCCGACGACCTGGCGCTCGCGCTTCAGACGGCTGCCAACGAAGCCAAGTCGGCGTTCGGCGATGCCTCGGTCTATCTGGAAAAATATCTGCAGAAGCCGCGCCACATCGAATTCCAAGTGCTCGGCGACGGCCAGGGCCGCGCGATCCATCTGGGCGAGCGCGATTGCTCGTTGCAGCGCCGGCACCAGAAGGTGTGGGAGGAAGGCCCCTCCCCCGCGCTCAACCCCGAGCAACGCGACGAGATCGGCGGCGTCGTCGCCCGGGCGATGGCCGACCTCGGCTATGTCGGCGTCGGCACGATCGAGTTCCTCTACGAGGACGGCAAGTTCTATTTCATCGAGATGAACACCCGCATCCAGGTCGAGCATCCCGTCACCGAGATGATCACCGGCATCGATCTCGTCAACGAGCAGATCCGCATCGCCGCCGGCTCGCCGCTGTCGATCCAGCAGGAGGAAGTGCGCTTCAACGGCGCGGCGATCGAATGTCGCGTCAACGCCGAGCATCCGCGCACGTTCATGCCCTCGCCCGGCCGGCTGTCGTCGTTCCACCCGCCGGGCGGCCTCGGCGTGCGCGTCGATTCGGCCGCCTATCAGGGCTATGTGATCCCGCCCTATTACGACAGCCTGGTCGGCAAGCTGATCGTGCACGGCCGCACCCGCACCGAAGCGCTGATGCGGCTGCGGCGCGCGCTCGACGAATTCGTGGTCGACGGCATCGAGACGACGCTGCCGCTGTTCCGCTCGCTGGTGCGCAACGTCGACATGCAGAACGGCGATTACGACATCCACTGGCTCGAACATTTTCTCAAGGACGAGCCGGCGATTTAACCGCGCCGGCCGGCTTTGCCCGGCGCGCGCGCGATTTTGCCCGCCTCGCGCGACAGCAGCGTCCGCACCAGTCTGTGCGCGGGATCGAGCGCGTGGCGGCGGTGCCAGGCCATGAACATCGCGAACGCCGCGCCTTCGACCCGCACGGGCAATGGGCGCGAGGCGAAGCCGCGCATGACGCTGGCGGCCAGCCCGCTCGGCAGCGTCGCCAGCCGCGCCGTGCCGCGCAGGAAGGCTGGCACGCCGGCGAAATTGGGCACGCCGACGACGAAGCGGCGCGCATGTCCCGCCGCCTCCATCGCGCGGTCGAAGCGTAAGCCGACGCGGCTGGTGTAGACGACGGTGACGTGATCGGCGGCGTAATAATCGGCCGCCGTCGGCGTCGCCCGCGCGGCGGCGTCGTAAAAGCAGACATATTCGGCCCCGAACAGCCGCTTTTGCAGGATGTCGACGCCCTCGGGGGGAAACGGCGAGATCACCAGATCGCAGCGCTCGTCGCGCAGCATGTCGGGCGTCGGCTGGTCGGACGGGATGATGCGCAGCCGGACGGATGCGAAAGTCTGCTGCAACGCGGCGAGCAGCCCCGGCAGCACGAGATCGCGTTGCAGATCGTTGGCGGCGACGGTGAGGGCGAGCGAGGTGGCGCGCGCGTCGAATTCGGCGGCGCGGGAAAAATCCTTCAGCCCGGCGACCAGCGCCCGCGCGGGATCGGCGAGCGCGCGCGCGTGCGCGGTGGCGACGATGCCGCGCCCCGATTTGACGAACAGCGGATCGTGCAGGATCGCGCGCAGCTTGGCCAGCGCATGGCTGACGGCCGATTGCGTCAGCCCGAGCCGGGCCGCCGCGCCGCCGACCGAGCCCTCCTCCAGCACCGCGAGAAACAATCGCAGGGCGTGGCCGTCGAGGTCCAAATGATCGAAATCGCTCATGGAAGACATGTCCTAGCATGAGTTGTTCCGATTCCGAACCGGGGCGATGATCGCGCCGCACGACAGGGGGAGGCGATGGCCCAGACGCACGGTATTCCCGGCACGACGCTGCACGACGGCGCCCAGGCGCTCAAAGGCTACGCGCTCAACAAGATGTGTTTCTCGTTCAACGACGCCGCCAACCGGCGCGCCTTTCTGGACGACGAGGACGCCTATTGCGCGAAATTCGGGCTCGACGCCGAGCAGATCGCGGCGGTGAAGAGCCGCAACGTGTTGCAGATGATCCGCGCCGGCGGCAACGCCTATTATCTGGCCAAGCTCGCCGGCATTTTCGGACTGAACATGCAGGACATCGGCGCGCAGCAGACCGGCATGACGGTCGAGGCGTTCAAACAGAAATTGCTGGCGGCGGGGGTTTGACATGGCGCATATCATCGGCGGCTTCACGACATCGCATGTGCCCGCCATCGGCGGCGCGATCGCGCGCGGCAAACAGGACGAGCCGTACTGGAGGCCGTTCTTCGATTTCTTCCCGCCCGTGCGCGAATGGATCGCGCGCGAAAAGCCCGACGTCGCGGTGATCTTCTACAACGATCACGGCCTCGGCCATTTCCTCGACAAGATGCCGACCTTCGCCATCGGCTGCGCGGCCGAATACAGGCACGCCGACGAGGGTTGGGGATTGCCCGACGACGGCGTATTCACAGGCGATCCGAAACTGTCGTGGCATATCGCGGAAAGTCTGGTGGCCGACGAGTTCGACATGACCACCGCGCAGGAGATGCTGGTCGATCACGCCTTCAAGATTCCGCTGCAACTGCTTTATCCCGACAGGCGCGACTTCCCCGTGCGCACGGTGCCGATCACCATCAACTCGATCCAGCATCCGCTGCCGACGCCGAAGCGCTGCTGGGATTTGGGCCGCGCGGTCGGCCGCGCGATCCGCTCCTATCCCAGCGATGCGAAGGTGCTGCTGATCGGCTCGGGCGGGCTGTCGCATCAACTCGACGGCGAGCGCGCCGGCTTCATCAACAAGCCGTTCGATCTCTGGTGCATGGACGCGATGATCGACGATCCCGCCGCGCTGACCAAACTCAGCGTGCGCGACATCGTCGCCAAGGCCGGCGCGCAGGGGATCGAGCTGGAAGCCTGGATCGCCATGCGCGGCGCGATGGAAGGGGCGGTCAAGAGCCTGCATCGCGACTATCACATCCCGATCAGCAACACGGCGGCGGCCTGCATGCTGATGGTTCCCGAAAGCGAGGCGGCGGCCAAGGCGGCTTAAGCGCGGCGTCCCGCCGATGGGGTCGAGGCGAGCGCGCTTGACGCGTTCGCCTCACGCCTGCGCCAACACGAGCGCCACTTGCTGAGACAGGGAACAAGGTCGCGTCCCGGCCGATGCGGGCGGCGGGCCAGCGCAAGGCGGGGTCTGACCACAGCAACGAAGATCCAGGCTCCAAACGGGATTCCAATTCTCAACCAAGCCTAAGCAGATATTCGTTGCAAAACCAACGCCGTCATCGCGAGCCCCGGGAAACGCAAAGCGTTTCCCTAGGCGAAGCGATCCACCGTTGTCCCGAGCGCCCTCGTCCACGAAATCGCCCGTGGCTCGGGGGCATTCGCGAACTGGGGAAGAACGGAGAGATGGATGGCTTCGCTTCGCTCGCCATGACGACCGTTGGTGGCCCCACGAAACTCTGCTTAGCCCGTGATCTCCAGCGTCAGCCGGCCGCTGAGCTTGTCGCCATATTCCGTCGTCGCCTCGACGATCACGCGATGCGCGCCGACGGCGAGATCGGCGGGCAGGCGGGCGGTCCAGATATGGGAAGAGATTTCCGCCTTCACCCACGGTTTCTTCACCGCCTCGTTGCGCGCGAACAGTTCCTCGACGAACGGGTCGGGCATGGTCTGGCGCCGCATCGGCGCCGGCGCGCGATCGCCGATCCGCATCACGACGCTCGATTTCGGGCCGCTGTCGAACACATTGGCGATCAGCGTCGCCGCGCCGAGCGTCGCCCTTGAAATCGGCGAGGAAAGCAGCTGGCCAGGGCGGAAATCGCGGTCGATCTCTTTGTTGGCGCGATGGAAGCGGCTGTCGATCGAGAGCCGCATCTGCCGGCCGTTCGGCTCCTTGGCGGGGACGAAGCGGGTTTTGTAGGTCAGGCCGTCAACCGACAGGATATGGAAGCCGTTCGGCGTGCCGTCGCGCGAGTCGGCGACCGCGACGCCGCGATGATCGAGCGGGCCGCTCCACCAGGAGCCGGAGACGGCGGTGAGGATGTGATGATGATGCGCGCCCTCGCCCTTCCAGCCCTGGGCGGCGTCGAAATAGATGTGCTCGGTGGTGTGGGTGTGGCCGGCGAAGCTGACGGTGTGTCGGCGGCCTTCGAACAGCGCGAACAGAGCGTCGCGATTGACGAGGCGGTCGTAGGTCTCGCGCGGATCAATCACGTTGGTGATGGGAATATGCATCACCACCACGATCAGCGTGTCGGGAGATGTGCGCGCCAGCGTCTGGCGGATGAACTCCAGTTGCGTCGGATCGATCCGGCCCTCGTATTTGCCGGCGCCTTTGGGGCGGGCGGGATCGTGGCCGAGATAGTCGACGTCGTCGAGCATCAGGAACAGGGTTTTGGCGTAGAAGAAGGCATAATAGCTCGGGCCATAGACGCGCTTGTAGGTCTCGCGCGACAGAACGCGGTCGGGCGCTTCGAAGTTGAGATCGTGGTTGCCGCCGATGTTCCACCACGGCAGGCCGATCGTGCCGATGATGCGGTTATAGCGATCATACAATGAGAGATCGTCGAACATGATGTCGCCGGCGGTGAGGCCGAACCGCGCCGTCGTCCCCGCCAGCGCCTCGATCACGTCGTCGCGGATGAAGTCGACCTCGACCTCGCTCTCCGGCTGCGGATCGGTGAACAGCACGACCTCGAACGCGTCCGGCTCGTCCTGCGGCCGCAAGGCGAAATCGATCGAGGCGGGCAGCGGGCCGGTCGGGGCGAGGCCGGCGAAGGTGAAATCGGCGGGCGAGCCCTCGGGGCTGTGCAGATGATAGAAACGCGGCGAGCCGGTCTCGGGATCGACCGGGGGCATGTAGCCGGGCGGCTTGATGACGAAGAACACGGCGGGCGCCGGCGCGGGCAGCCGCCAGCGGCCGTCGGCGTCGGTCGCCGTCACGTCGCGGCCGTTGCTGACCAGCGCGCCGGCGAGGCCGGGATTATTGGGGCCGGGGCGGCCGGAGCCGTCGCGGTCAATGAACACCTGGCCGGAGGCTTGGCTGTCGGCCAGCGCCGGGGCGGCGGCCAAAGCGGCGGCGGCGACGCCGAGGCGCAACGTATCGCGACGCGTGAGATCGAAGGGATGGGTCATGGCGCTCCTCAGCCGTCAGCGGAGCAGGTCAGCATGACCGGCGCGTGAACTCAATCGTCGCGCGGGGCGCCGAGCCGGTAGACGCCGCGAAAATCGTCGGGATCGACCGGCTTGCCCTTGCGGTAGATGACCAACCGGCCCTCGCCGGCGAGCCGCACGGCGGCGCGGCGGACGTCTTGCAGATGGCTGCGCCAGCCCAGCGCATCCTCGTTGCGCGCCTGCGCGAAGGCGCGCGCCACGTCGGTCGGGCAAACCGTGCGCGCGGGTCCGGCCTCGACGCACAGCGCCAGCAGCGTGGCCGCGAGATTGGGCGAATCTGTCTCGGACATCTTCAGGCAGATGCGCGGGGGCGGCTTCCGCGTCAATGGGGAACTTTGCTTTCGGAGAGGCGTTTGAGGTGACCCACTCGTTCAAGAGGAGGATGCCATGAAGCACAAGTTGTTGGCCGCCGCGGCCGCCTTGGCTTTCGTCGCGACGGGCGTCGCGGCGCAGGCGCAGGACTATCCCAAGCCCAAAGAGCAGCCCGCGCCGACGGAGAAAATGGGCCACAAGGCGCCTGAAGCGCGCAAGGCGGTTCAGATGGAGCGCCATCAGCCCAAGGCGCGCGCGCACGTCCAAGGCGAAGCGCCCAAGCCGGGCGTAGCGCCGAAGGCGGCGCAGAGCGAGCGCAAGGAGGCGCCGAGGGCGGCGCAGACCGAGCGCAAGGAGGTCCCGAGGGCGGCGCAAGGCCAGAGCAACCACGGCGCGATGCAACGCGGCGCGCAGAATCGCGTCGGCCGCGCCGCGCAAGCTCCCGGCCAGGTTCGGGTGATGGGCAACGTGAGGCTGTCGAGCGAACACGCCGTTCAGGTCAGCCAGACGTTGCGGCGTGAGGCCCGCCCGATCCAGGGCAATGTCGATATTCGAATCGGCGCCCGCACGCCGGATTGGGTCGATATTCGCCCGCTGCCGGAAGACATCATCGCCATCGCGCCGGAATATCGCGGCTACGATTATTTCATCGACAGCAATGACGAGATCGTGTTCGTCGCGCCGGAGTCGCATGAGATCGTCGGCGCGATCGAATATGAGGGTCGCGCGGCGTCCGAAGACGCCACCCAGCTCCCCGCCGCCCGGCCCTGCCCGACGGAATACTGACTCGGTGATTGGCGGCCGTCGCGCTGGCGCGACGGCCGTTTTGCGCGCGGCGCGCAAGCGGATTAAAGATTCGGCGCCACCCAGGAGCGCGCCGTGTCGACCCGTTTTCCCTTTCCCCAACTCGACCTTTTGCCCCCCGACATCCGCGAGCGCATCGTCGCGGTGCAGGAGAAATCCGGCTTCGTGCCGAATGTGTTTCTGGCGCTCGCCCGCCGGCCGGACGAGTTCCGCGCCTTTTTCGCCTATCACGACGCGCTGATGGAGAAGCCGGGCGGCCTCAGCAAAGCCGAGCGCGAGATGATCGTGGTGGCGTCTTCGGGCCTCAACGATTGCCTCTATTGCGTGGTGGCGCATGGCGCGATCCTGCGCATCCGCGCCAAGAACCCGCGGCTC
>JAGWRL010000244.1 GCA_028876585.1 Pseudomonadota bacterium
CGCCGACGCCGAACGTCTGGATCTGGTCGCTGGCGATGAACTCCGCCGGCAAGCAGAAGGACGCCGCCTGGTACTTCATGCAATGGGCGTCCTCGACCGAGCACGACATGTTCGGCGCGCGCAAGATGGACTTCGTCAACCCGGTCCGCAATTCGGTGTGGAAGGACGACGAGTTCCGCGGTCGGCTCAACAAGTCCTACACCGGCTACGTCGACCAGTACGACGCGTCGGCGCCGGGCTCGAAGATCTACTTCACCGCGCAGCCGCTGTTCTTCGACGTGACGACCCAATGGGCCGAGACGTTGCAGAAGATGGTGGCCAAGCAGGTGCCGGTCGACGAAGGCCTGGACCAACTCGCCGCCTCGATCGACAAGCAGTTGAAGGACGCCGGCCTCGGCTGAGCCAACATTCTCGCTTCTCCGCGTTTTCGCGGAGAAGCGAGGACCGTCCGCCAAAGCCGGCGCCTTCTCAGGAGGCGCCGGCGCCCCGATGGGAAGCTCCGAACAACCATGACCGATATCGCCGTCCCGGCCCGCCGCCGCAAGATTTTGCTGCTGCCGTATCTGCTGAGCCTGCCGGCGTTGCTGGCCTGCATCGGCATTCTGATCCCGTTTGTGACGGCGGTCTATTATTCGCTGCTGCGGTTCCGGCTCAACCTGCCGATGATGAAAGGCTTCATCTGGTTCGGCAATTATCAGGCGTTCCTGACCGATTCGGAATTCTGGAACACGGTGCGCGTTTCGCTGCTCTACACCGCGCTGACCGTCGGCGTAGAACTCGTGCTTGGCCTCGGCATCGCGCTGTTGTTGCAGAAGCAGACCCGCTTCAACAATCTCGCCTCGATCCTATTGCTGCTGCCGCTGATGACCGCGCCGGCGCTCGCCGCGCTGATGTGGAAGCTGATGACCAACCCGAATTTCGGCGTCCTCTCCTATCTCGTGCAACTGATGGGCGTGCACGATTTCAAATGGGCCTCCAGCCCCAACAGCGCGTTGTTCACCGTCGTTCTGGTCGATGTCTGGGTCTATACGCCGTTCATCATGATCCTGCTGCTGGCGGGACTGCGCTCGCTGCCCAAGCAACCGTTCGAGGCGGCCGCGCTCGACGGCGTGCCGCGCCGGTTCGTGTTCTTCCGCATCACCTTGCCGATGCTGACGCCCTATATCATCACCGCCGCGCTGTTCCGCCTGCTCGATTCGATCCAGCAATTCGACATCATCTATCCGATGACGCAGGGCGGGCCGGGCAACACGCTGTTGGTGTTCCAGGTGCGCGCCTATCTCGAATTCTACCAATACACCAATGTCGGCCGCTCGGCGGCGCTGCTGATGATCCTATGGGCGATCACCTATGCGCTGTCGAATCTGTTCATCAAGCAATGGCTGAAGCTGCGCGAACGCGCACGCGGCCTGGCGTAAGGACACGCGTCATGGAGCACACGTCGCCCTTCGAACGCATCGTCCGCGCCGTCCTGATCGCGGCGGTGCTGGTGTTTTTCCTGTTCCCGATTTTCTGGATCTTCCTGATGTCGTTCCAGACCAACGAGCAGGTGCTGCGCATCCCGCCGAGCCTGTTCTTCTCGCCGACGACGATCAACTACACCTCGCTGATCACCGGCAAGTTGCAGACGGCGGCCGGCTCGCTCGATCTCGCCTTCATGCAGAACCTCGGCAATAGCGTGTTGCTGTCGACAGCCTCGGTGGCGCTGTCGCTCGTCCTCGGCGTGCCGGCGGCCTACGCCTTCGCACGCTTCAAGTTCCCGCTGAGCGAGGATATCGCCTTCACGCTGCTGTCGTTCCGTTTCGCGCCGCCGTTGCTGGTGCTGCTGCCGCTATCGCTGTATTTCCAGGCGATCGGCCTCGACGACACCTATATCGGGCTGATCTGGGTCTATCAGTTGATCGCGCTGCCGCTGATCCTGTGGATCGTGCGCGGCTATTTCGAGGATATCTCGCCCGACATCGAATACGCCTACCGCATCGCCGGCCATTCCTGGTTGCAGACCTTCACCCGCATCGCCATCCCGCTGGCGCGCCCCGGCATCGCGGCCGCCGGTTTGCTCGCCTTCATCTTCTGCTGGAACAATTTCGTGTTCGCGCTGATCCTCGCCTCCGCCGACAAACAACCGGTCACCGTCGGCGCGCTCGCCTTCGTCACGGCGTCCGGCATCCAATACGGCCAGATCGCGGCGGCGATCGTGCTGTCGGTCACGCCGACGCTGGCGCTGGCGCTGTTCGCCCAACGTTATCTGGTCGAAGGCCTGTCGCTCGGGGCCGTGAAGGGTTGACCATGGCGCAGATCGAACTCAAATCGCTGACGAAATCCTACAAGACCGGCAAGGTGCTGCAAGACCTTTCGCTCGCCGCCGAAGAGGGCGAAATCGTCTGCGTGTTCGGCCCCTCGGGCGTCGGCAAAACCGTGCTGCTGCGCCTGATCGCCGGCGTCGAGGAACCGGACGCCGGCTCGATCTTCCTCGAAGGCCGCGACGTGACCGATGCGCCGCCGGAGACGCGCGGCGTCGGCATCGCGTTCCAGAATTTCGCGCTGTTCCCGCATATGACGGCGTTCGACAATATCGGCAGCGCGCTGACCGCGCATGGCGCTTCAACCGCGACGATCAAGGCCAAGGTGGAGAAGGTCGCCGCCATGCTGAAGATCAGTCATGTGCTCGGCCACCTGCCGCGCGCGCTCTCCAACGGGCAGAAGCAGCGCACCGCGCTCGCCCGCGCGCTCGCCGCCGATCCGAAGATCGTGTTGCTGGACGACCCGCTGCGCAACGTCGACGCCAAGCTGCGTTATGAGATGCGGCTCGAACTGCCGTCGCTGCTGCGCGCCTCGGGCGCGACGGTCCTCTACGTGACGCAGGATTACAAAGAAGCGATGGCGATTGGCGATCGCATCGCCGTGCTGGTTGAAGGCCGGTTCGCGCAGGTCGCGACCCCGCCGGCGATCTATCGCGGCCCGGCTTCCGTCAATGTTGCGCGGCTGTTCGGCGATCCCACGATCAATCTCATTTCAATTAAGCCCAAGGCGGTCAATGGCGGCGCGGCTTGTGAGATCGGCGGCGCCGCGGTATCGCTGGCCGGAGTGCCCGCCGCGACCGCGGGCGCTTCGCTGCTGTTGGGATTGCGGCCGGAGAGCCTGACTGTATCGGACCAACAGACGCCGGATTCGTTTCCCGTCGAGGTCGTCGCGGTGACGCCGCTCAACGAAAAGACGGTGTTGTTGATGCGCACGCGTGACGGTCAGGAAATCTTCGCTTCCGAAGCCGGCGTCGAGAACGAGGCGCGCCGGCCCGGTCCCGCCTTCGCCCACTTCGACCCCGCCCGCGCGCTGGTGTTTGATGAGGCCAGCGGCGCCCGCGTGGAGGCGCGCGCATGAGCACGTCGACTTCCAATCAGGCGCCATCGATGTCCGATGTGGCTCTGTCGCTCGCCCATGTCGACAAGATCTATGCGCCGACCTCGAAGAAGCCGGTGCATGCCGTGCAAGCGCTCGATCTCGATGTGCGCAAGGGCGAGATAATCGCGCTGCTGGGTTCGTCGGGCTGCGGCAAGACCTCGACCTTGCGCATGATCGCCGGGTTCGAGTCCGTCACCCATGGTTCAATCACGCTTGGCGGTCGCCGCATCGAGGCGCTGGCTCCGGCGCGACGCGGCGTGGCGATGGCGTTTGAGGGCTATTCGCTCTACCCGCCGCTGACCGTGCGCGACAACATCGCCTTCGCGCTGAAGAGCGCCAGGATCAGCACGGCGGAGGCGGAAAAGGCGGTCAAAGAAATGGCGGCGCTGGTTGAGATCGAGCCGATCCTCGACCGCTATCCCTCCTCGATTTCCGGCGGCCAGCAGCAACGCGCCTCGCTGGCGCGCGCGCTGGTGCGCCCGGCCGAACTTTATTTGCTCGACGAACCGATGGGGCAGTTAGAGCCGCGCCTGCGCGCGCTACTGCGCGGCCGGCTCAAGCGCCTGCTCAACGAGCGCGGCATGACCTCGATCTTCGTCACTCATGATCAGACCGAGGCCAACGCGCTGGCCGATCGCGTCGCGGTGATGGAAGGCGGCGTGTTGCAGCAACTGGCCAACCAGACGGAGCTGAAGGAGCGGCCGGCCAATCTCTACGTCGCGACCTTCATCGGCGAGCCGCCGATGAATGTGTTTGACGCCAAGGTCGAGATCGGCGAGCGGGTGCGCTTCCTCGTCAAGGACGGGCCGACGCTGGATTTCGCCGCCAGCGAATTCAGCGAGGCCGCGCGCGTCGCCATCGCGAAACGCGCCCGCGCGGTGATTGGCGTGCGGCCGCACGACATCAGGCTCGGCGTCGGCGGCAACGAGGCGAAGGTCGTCTCCAATCAATGGCTCGGAGATCAAAGCCATCTCGCCCTCGATGTGGCGGGCAAGTTGATGGTGGCGGTCGCCTTCGACGAGGTGAGCGCGACGAGGGGCGAGGCGATGCGCTATGACATCGCCAGCGCCAAGCTGCATGTGTTCGACGCCGAGAGCGGCAAAGCCGTCTCGCACGGCGCCGAGGCGGCCTGAGCGGGGAAGCGCGATGGCTGACATTTTGATTGGGATCGACGCGGGCACTTCGCTCATCAAGTCGATCGCGTTCGATCTCGATGGGCGGCAACTCGCCGTCGCTTCGACGCCGAACCGCTATCAGACGCGGCCCGACGGCGCCGCGTTCCAATCGCTCGACGACACCTGGGAGGATTGCGCCAAGACGCTGCGCGAGCTGGCCGGGCAGGTGGCGAATCTGGCGCAACGCACCGCCGCCATCGGGGTGACGGGGCAGGGTGATGGAACTTGGTTGGTTGACAAGAACAACAATCCTGTGACGGAAGCGTGGCTGTGGTTGGACGGCCGCGCCGGGCCGACGGTGCGGCGGCTGCGCGGTGCGGCGGGCGACCGGGCGCGCTATCTCGCCACCGGCACCGGCCTCAATGTCTGTCAACAGGGCTCCCAGCTCGCGCATATGAAGGCGACCACGCCCGAGATCGTCGCCGGCGCCGACGCCGCGATGCATTGCAAGGATTGGCTGTATCTGAACCTCACCGGCGTGCGCGCAACCGACCCGTCGGAAGCCTGTTTCACCTTCGGCGATTTCCGCACGCGCGCCTATGACGACGGCGTGATCGCCGCGCTCGGGTTGGAGCGCGAGCGCCGGCTGCTGCCACCGATCCTTGACGGCGTGGCGACGACGCATCCGTTGAGCGCCGGCGCCGCCGCCGTGTCCGGGTTGACAGCCGGCACGCCCGTCAGCCTCGGTTATGTCGACGTGGTTTGCACCGCGCTTGGCGCCGGAATTCTCAGCGACGGCGCACCGGCGCGCTGCACCATCATCGGCTCGACGGGCATGCACATGCGCGCCGCGCCGGCGAGCGAAGCCTATCTCAACGACGACGGAACCGGCTATACGATGACGCTGCCGATCCCCGGCATGATCGCGCAGATGCAATCGAACATGGCGGCGACGCTCAACATCGACTGGATTCTCGGGCTCGCCGGCGATTTGTTCGCCAGCCTTGGCCATACGGTGTCGAAGCGCGAGTTGATTGATCGCATCGAGGGCTGGGTCGGCGCGACGCGGCCGGGCTCGTTGTTGTTTCATCCCTATATCTCGGAGGCCGGCGAGCGGGGGCCGTTCGTCAACAACCATGCGCGCGCCGGCTTCAATGGCTTGAGCTTTTCGCATCGCTTCCCCGATCTGGTGCGCGGCGTCATCGAGGGTTTGAGTTTCGCAGCGCGCGATTGCTATGAGGCGATGGGGCGCAGCCACAGCGAAGTGCGGTTGACCGGCGGCGCCGGGCGCTCGAAGGCGTTGCGCGCCATTCTGGCGGCCTGTCTCGACGCGCCGGTGCGTGTGTCGTCGCGCGAGGAGGCGGGCGCGGCGGGCGCGGCGATGATCGCGGCCTGCGCGATCGGCGCCTATGCCGACATGAACGCGGCGATCGCGCGCTGGGTGACGCCGGCGCTGGGCGCCGCGGAGCCGCCCGATCCGGCGTTGGTCAAGGTCTACGCTTCGTTGTTTCCCGCCTATCTCGAGACGCGGCGCGCGCTCGAGCCGGTGTGGGATTGTTTGGTGCAGAAGGACTGACATGGCCCGCGAAGTTGCGATCATCGGCGATTATTTCATGTTGCCGGAAGCGTTCGAGGAAAAACTGCGCGCGGCCTGCGGCGATGGCGTCGTGGTGCGCGCGCGCAAGGACAATTGGCCCGATGAGCCGATGGAGCACGGCTACGCCGTCGCCGGCATGGAGGGGCTGAAGGAATATTTCGGCGGCGCCGACGACGTCGTCGAGTTCATCGGCGAGGCGGAAATCCTCATCACCCATCTCGCGCCAATGTCGGGCGCGATGCTGGCGCGGCTGCCCAAGCTGAAGATGATTGCGGTGTCGCGCGGCGGCCCGGTCAACATCGACATGAAGGCTGCGCGGGCGCGCGGCGTGTTGGTGGTCAACACGCCGGGGCGCAATTCGTCCGCCGTGGCCGAGTTCACGCTCGGCGCCATTCTCAGCGAGACGCGCAAGATCCGCGTCGGTCACGAGGCGCTGCGCAAGGGCGAATGGCGCGGCGATCTCTACCGCGCCGACACCACGGGGCGCGAGCTCAACGAGATGACGGTCGGCGTGATCGGCTATGGCAAGATTGGCACCAAGGTCGTGCGGTTGCTGCGCGCGTTCGGCGCCCGCATCCTGGTGCACGATCCTTATATCCAACTCAGCGCCGAGGATGTCGCGGCGGGCGTCAAGCTGGTTGGTTTCGATCAGTTGTTACAGGAGGCCGACGTCGTCACGATGCATGCGCGGGTGACTGCGGAGACCACGCGCATGATGAACGCCGAGGCTTTCGCGCGCATGAAGCCGGACGCGATCTTCGTCAACACCGCGCGCGGTCCGCTGTGCGATTACGACGCGCTCTACGCCGCGCTGACGCAGGGCGAGATCGCCGGGGCGATGCTGGAGACGTTTGGCGTCGAGCCGGTGCCGGCCGATTGGCCGCTGCTGCAACTGCCCAACGTGACGCTGACGCCGCATATCGCCGGCGCCTCGGTGCGCACGGTGACGATCGCCGCCGAGCAG
>JAGWRL010000245.1 GCA_028876585.1 Pseudomonadota bacterium
CGGCACGCCGCAAGGCACCGGCGTCGGGCCGACGGGGGGACTCGCGACGCAGACGCCGACCGAGAACACGTTCGCATAGGTCGGGTTCTGCTGATGTTTGTCGACGATCACGAAGCCGCGCGGATTGACCAGCCCGTCGAGTCCGCGCAATGGCGCAATGCCGCGGAACGCCGGCAGCATCATCGAGAAAGCGAACGGCAATTCCTTGGTCGCTTTCACCGCGCCGTCGTCGCCGATCTCCTCCACCGTCATTTTGCCGGCTTCGACCTTCTTCAGCTTGGCGTTGGTGATCCATTTGATGTGATGCTCGCGCATCTCGCTTTCCAGCAGGCCCTTGGTGTCGCCGACGCCGTCGAGGCCGAGATGACCGACATAAGGCTCGGGCGAGACGAAAGTCATCGGCGCCTTGTCGCGGATCTTGCGCCGGCGCAGCTCCGTCTCCAGGATGAACATGAATTCGTAAGCCGGGCCGAAGCAGGACGCGCCCTGCGCCGCGCCGATCACGATTGGGCCGGGATTGGCGCAGAATTGCTCGAACGCGCTCGCCGCCTGCTCCGCATGGTCGATGTGGCAGATGGATTGGGTGAAGCCTTCCGGCCCCAGCCCCTCGATCTCGTCGAACGCCAGTTCCGGGCCGGTGGCGATGATGAGATAATCGTATTTCATCACCGAGCCGTCGGCGAGCGTCAGGCGATTTTCTTTCGGCTCGACCTTGGTGACGGCGCTCGCCTTGAAGTTGATGCCCTTGCGCGCCATGGTCGGCGCCAGATCGACTTCGACATTTTCGCGCTTGCGCCAGCCGACCGGCACCCAAGGGTTGGACGGCACGAAATGATAGACGGGGTCCTTGGTGACGACGGTGAGCGTATCCTCCCGCCGCAACTCCGCTTTCATCTCATAGGCCATGATCGCGCCGCTCAAACCGGCGCCCATGATGATGATTTCCGCCATGAGAGTCCTCCGCCCCGCGGATCATTTGTCGTCCCGGGGATCGTGTCGCCCGGAAGCCGCGCTGAGGCTCTTTATATTAGAAACTACGAATATGTCAATCGGCAAGGCCAAGCCCCGGTTGACCCCTCCCTCGCCGCCCGGCATGAAGCCCCGCCAACCCGGAGCCGCCGCTTTGCCTGTCGCCCCCCGCATCGCTTTCGACGATTTCCTGCAAATCGACATTCGCGTCGGCACGATTTTAACCGCCGAGCCATTCCCGCAGGCGCGAAAACCGGCGTTCAAGCTGACCATCGATTTCGGCCCTGAGATCGGCGTGAAAAAATCCTCGGCGCAGATCACGAAGCATTACACGCCCGCGACGCTGGTCGGGCGGCAGGTGGCGGCGGTGCTCAATTTCGCGCCGCGCCAGATCGGCCCGTTCATGTCGGAGGTGTTGACGCTCGGCTTTCCCGACGCGGAGGGCGAGGTGGTGCTGATCGCCCCCTCGCTGCCGACGCCGAACGGCGGCCGGCTGTTCTAACCGGCTTGACCGAGGCGCAACGGCTTCTTACCTATTGCCGACGATCATCCACCGATCCGAAGCGAACCTCGAGGACAATATGGCCGCCGCCGATTCCGCAACCGCCAAGGTCACCGACGCCACCTGGGCGCAGGACGTGCTCGATTCGTCCGAGCCCGTCGTCGTCGATTTCTGGGCGGAATGGTGCGGGCCGTGCCGCATGATCGCGCCGGCGCTCGAAGAGATCGCCAGCGAGATGAAGGGCAAGGTCAAGGTCGCCAAGTTCAATGTCGACGAGAACCCGAAGATTTCGGCGCAGCTCGGCATCCGCTCGATCCCGACTCTCATGGTGTTCAAGGGCGGCAAGCAGGTCGCGGTGAAAACCGGCGCCGGTCCGAAGAGCGAGTTGCAGCGCTGGATCTCCGCCTCCGTCGCCTGAGCGAAGCGCGGCAAAAGGGGTCTCCCGCATGGCCGGATCGGTTCAGATTGAGCGATTCGGGGCGACCCTTTGTTGGACGCTCGACAATCCCCGCAAGAACAACGCCCTCGACGGCGCGATGCTGGAAGCCCTCGCAAATGCCTCCGAGGGCGTCGAAAACGACAGGGGCGTGCGCGCCGTCGTGCTCGCCGGCGCCGGCGAGCGGGCGTTCTGCGCCGGCGCCGACATCGCCGAATGGGGCTCGCTCGATTCGGTCGATTTCATGCGGCGTTGGATCGGCGGCGGGCATCATCTGTTCGATCGGCTGGCGCGCCTGCCCGTGCCGGTGATCGCGGCGCTGGAAGGCTGGGTGTTCGGCGGGGGGCTGGAATTGGCGGCGATCTGCGACCTGCGCATCGCCTCGCCCAATGCGAGCTTCGCGCTGCCCGAGGCTTCGATCGGCGTCACCCCCGGTTGGTCGGGCGCGCAACGGCTGGGCCGCCTGCTCCCGCAAGCGCTGGTGCGCGAGATGGCGCTGACCGGCGCCCGGCTCGACGCGCAGCGGATGTGGAGCGTCGGTTTCGTCAACGAGATCGTCGACAAGCCGCTCGTTCGCGCGATGGAGATCGGCGAGCGAATCGCCCTCCTCGCGCCCCGGGCGGTGGAGGCGACCAAACTGGTGATCGCGGCGGCGTCAGGCGAAGGCGGCGAACAGGCGATCGACCGCCTCGCCGCCGGGCTCGTCGCCGGCACGCGCGATCTCAGGGAAGGCGTCGACAGTTTTCGCGCCAAACGCAAGCCGGACTTCAACGGCGACTGATCGGCGCGCTGTGACCGACACGCAGCGATGGCGCCGGCTCAGCTTCCAAAGCCATAAACGGCGAGCCAGCGCCGCAGCCGGCTCACCGCCAGATAGGGATCGGCAAGCAACCCGGCCTGATCGGCCAGCTTGAACATTTCGACGAAATAACCGAGCGGCCGCATCGCCTGCGCGCCGCCGAGCATGACGAAATGATCCTGGTGGCCGTTGAGATAGGCGAGGAACACGACGCCGGTCTTGTAATATTGCGTCGGCGCCCGGAAAATCAGCCGACTCAGCGGCACGGTCGGCGCCAGGATGCGGTCGAACTCCGCCACGTCCCCCGTGGCGAGCGCCGCCAGCGCGGCGGAAGCGGCCGGGGCTATCGCGTCGAAAATGCCGAGCAGCGCGTGCGAATACCCCTTGTCGTCGCCCGCGATCAGTTCGGCATAGTTGAAGTCGTCGCCGGTATACATCTTGACGCCATCGGCCAGACGGCGGCGCATGTCGATCTCGCGCTGCTTGTCGAGCAGCGAGATCTTGACGCCGTCGACTTTCGCCGCATGGGCATTGATGATGGCAACCACCGTGTCCATCGCCTTGCCGAGATCGGCCGCGCCCCAATAGCCCGCCAGCGCGGGATCGAACATGTCGCCAAGCCAGTGGATGATCACGGGTTGAGCCACCTGCGACAGCACGCGGCCATAGACCTTCGCATAGTCGTCAGGGCTGCGGGCGATTTTGGCGAGCGCACGCGAGGCCATTAAAATGATGCGTCCGCCCGCCTTCTCGATCGCGGCGATCTGATGCTCGTAGCCACGGATCACGTCATCAAGGCTCGTGGCATCTTCCACCGCAAGATGATCGGTGCCGGCGCCGGAGAACACCAGTGCGCCACCCCGCGCCTTTGCCGCTCGGACCGAGCGCTGGATCAGTTCGAGCGAGGTCGGCCAGTCGAGCCCCATGCCGCGCTGCGCGGTATCCATCGCTTCGGCGACGCCGAGACCGAGGTCCCAGACGTGCTCGCGAAACGCAATCGTCCTGTCCCAGTCGACCGCGGCCGTGAGCCACGGATCGACATCGGCGAACGGATTCGCGACGACATGCGCGGCC
>JAGWRL010000246.1 GCA_028876585.1 Pseudomonadota bacterium
GGCGCGGGCCGGCCGCGGCGCGGTGGTCGAGGCGCTGCTGAACGGCGCCAAGCCGGACGAGCGGCGCCAGATCGACATGCCCGACGCGCGCGGCTCGACGCCGCTGATGCTGGCCATCCACAACGGCCGGCCGGAAATCGCGCGTGCGCTGCTGGCGGCCGGCGCGCAGGTGGACGCGATCAACGCCCAGGGCGAGACGGCGCTGAGCGAGGCGGCCTACGCGGCCGAAGAAGACCTCGCCGAGCAGTTGCTGCAACAGGGAGCCAAGCCCGACACGCTCGACCGCTACGGCAAAGCGCCGATCTGTTACGCCGGCGCGCGCGGCGCGACCCGGCTGGTGGCGCGGCTGCTCGACGCCGGCGTCGACCCCGACGCCCGCTATGGCGGGCAGTTGACGGCGCTGATGTGGGCGGCCGGCTTTCCCGACATCACCCCGGCCGATCATGCCGCAGCGACGGTGCGGCTGCTGATCGCGCGCCACGCCAAGCCCGATCTCGTCGACGATCGCGGCCGCAGCGCGTTGATGATCGCGGCGGCGCTCAACCGGTTCGAGACGGCGCGCGTCCTGATCGAGGCCGGCGCTGACAAGAGCCTGCGCGACAAGCAGGGCAAGAGCGCCGCCGATCTCGCGCCGACCGAGGAGATGCGGACGCTGCTGCGGTAGAGCGCTACACCGACAGGCAGACGTATTTGATCGTCAGATATTCGTCGATGCCGTATTTCGACCCCTCGCGGCCGAAGCCGGAGGTTTTCACGCCGCCGAACGGCGCCTCCGCCGTCGAGATCAGGCCGGTGTTGACGCCAACCATGCCGTATTCCAGCGCCTCCGCCACTTTCCATACGCGCGACAGGTCGCGGGCGTAGAAATAGGAGGCTAGCCCGGCGTCGGTGTCGTTGGCGGCGGCGATCACCTCCTCGACCGTGTCGAAGGCGAAGATCGGCGCCAGCGGCCCGAACGTCTCCTCATGCGCGAGCTTCATGTCGGCGCGGGCGCGCGAAAGCACGGTCGGGGTGTAGAACAGATCGCCGGCGGCGTGCCGGCGCCCGCCCGTCTCCAGCTTGGCCCCCTTGGCGAGCGCGTCCTCGACGTGGGATTCGACCTTTTTCAACGCGCTGGGCGAAATCAGCGGCCCGATCTGCACGCCCTCGCCCATGCCGTCGCCGACCTTCAGCTTGCTCACCGCCGCCGACAGTTTTGCGGCGAAGGCGTCGTGGATGGCGGCTTGAGCGTAAATGCGGTTGGCGCAGACGCAGGTCTGGCCGGCGTTGCGGTATTTGGCGATCAGCGCGCCCTCCACCGCCGCGTCGAGATCGGCGTCGTCGAACACGATGAAGGGCGCGTTGCCGCCGAGTTCGAGGCTGAGTTTCTTGATCCCGTCGGCGGCCTGTTTCATCAACAGCGCGCCGACGCGGGTCGAACCGGTGAACGACAGCTTCTTCACATTGGGGTTGGCGCAGAACTCCAGCCCGACTTCCGCCGGCTGCGCCGTGGTGACGACGCTGAACACGCCCTTGGGGACGCCGGCGCGCTCGGCCAGAACCGCCATCGCCAGCGCCGACAGCGGCGTCAATTCGCTCGGGCGCGCCACGAACGCGCAGCCGGCGGCGAGCGCCGGCGCCACCTTGCGCGCGATCATCGCGTTGGGAAAATTCCACGGCGTGATCGAGGCGGCGACGCCGATCGGCTGCTTGAGCACGAGAATGCGCTTGTCGGGCTGATGGCCGGGGATCACGTCGCCATAGACGCGCCGGCCTTCCTCAGCGAACCAGTCGATGAAGCTCGCGCCATAGGCGATCTCGCCCTTGGCCTCGGCGAGCGGCTTGCCCATTTCGGCGCACAGGATGCGGCCGAGATCGTCGGCGTTGTCGAGCATCAGCTTCGCCCACGCCTTCAGGATCGCGCCGCGATCCTTGGCGGTGCGCGCGGCCCAGGCGTGACGGGCGGCCTCGGCCGCGTCGATCGCCGCGCGCGCCCCCGCCAGCCCGACGTCGGCGACCTCGGCGACGACGGCGCCGTTGGCGGGATTGCGGACGGCGAAAAGCTGCGGCGAGGCGGTCCACGCGCCGCCGACGAAGGCGCGGGTTTGCAACAGGCTGGGGTCTTTGAGTTCGAGCGCCATGATCTTCTCCCTTCGTCCCCCCTCCTCCCGCAAGGGGCCGCTTGTCAACGGGGCGGCGTCGGCGCGTAGGAGGCGGCGGGCAAATCCGGATCGGGCGTCGGCGCGGTGCCGTCGATCGCGCCGAACACCTTGCGCAGGAATCCCGGCGTTATCCCGGACAGGGGATTGATGTTCAGCGTGGGTTTGCTGGCCGCGCCCGAGACGCGATAGTTGATGGCGAAGATGCCTTCGTTCTGGCCGCCCGTCAGCAGCGCGCCCAGCAGCGGGATTTTTCCGAACGCGTTGTTGAACTGGTAGAGCGGGACATAGACGCCGCTGAGATCGACCTTATCCTTGGCGAAATCGATGAAGCCCTGCGTCGTCAGCCCGAACGAGCCGTTGGAGACGACGCCGTCGCGCACGTCGAGTTTGCCGCCGACGCGGGTGAAATTGGCCGTCAGCCGGTCGAAGCGGACCGGCGGCGAGGGATCGGAGCCGAACAGCGGGTTTTGGCCGCGCGAAGTATTCTGCTGCGCCGGCGCGGATTGTTCGAGCTTGTGCAGCGAGGGTTCGTCGCGGATCGTGAAGTGCTTGATCGTCGCATTGCCGCGCGCGATGTCGCCGGTCTGGCGCATGGTCAGGTCGATCGCGCCGCCTTCGAGCTTGCCGTAGACGTCGAGGAAGCGCGCCAGCGCCCCCGCATCCTCGGATTTCAGGTTGATGACGCCCGGTTCGCCGCCATGCGCCAGCAGCGGGTTCTGGCCGACCTTGCCGCGCGCGTCGAGCGAGGCGAAGCCGCCGTTGCGACGCACCGCCGTCATTTCGAAGCCGGTGATCTGCTCCTTGTTGTAGCCCAGCGCCGCGCCGACCTTGATGTCGAGGTCGAGCGTGCGGTCGTCGCGCACGCCGGCCTCGCCGCCGGTCAGGCCCTTGACGAAATTGCGCGCGTCGAGCGCGCCGCCGCGCAGCGTCAGCTTCGCGTGCTCGCCGCCGTCGAGATCGAGCCGCAGATCGTCGCTGGCGCTCATCTTGAACGGCGCCAGTTTCAGCGATTTCAGCGCCCCCTCCGGCCCGAACAAGGCCGAGCCTTTGCCCGACAGCGAGCCGGCGTCGATGACGAGATTGGCGACCTGCACGCTCTCTCCCGCCGCTTTCAGCTGAAAGCTCGCCTTGCCCGGCCGCCCCGCCGGCTTCCACGGCGGGCCGCCGAGCGAATCGAGCGTCGCCTTGGCGAGATCGAGTTCGACCTCGGCGCCGGACTTATCGAGAGGCGCCTTGAACTTCACCGCCACCGGGCCGCGGATGCGCGGGCCGGAATTGTAGCCGAGCTTGGCGCGCGCGGCCTCGTCGAGCACGCCGCTGATGGTGATCGCGCCGACATCCTGCCCGACCTTGAGCAGGTCGAGCCTGGCGGGCGAGCCGAACAACTGGCCGGCGCCGGTCATCTTGATCTGGGCGCTGTCGGCGACGACGTCGAGCGCGCCCTGCTCCAGCCTTGCGTTGCCGAGGAACTTGTCGATCGACAGGCCCGCGAGCGCGCCGACGGCGCTGAATTTCTGCTCCTCGGGTTGCACGCCCTTGCCGAGCGTCAGGTTGAGTTTCAGATCGCCCTGGAACTGGCCCTTGATCGTCGCCGGATCGAGCGCGACGCCGACATAGCGCTTGAGCGCCTCCTGCGTCAGCAGATCGGCGAGCGCGTCGGCCGAGCCGGTGATATGGCCCGCGCCCATCGCCGGCATGCGCGCCATCGGCGCCGTGTCGGGCACGGTGAAGGAGAGGTCGGCGCCGGCGAGGCGGCGCCCCGACGCCAACTCCATCACGCCACGCGCGGCGGCGACGTGGAAGCGCCGGCCGGTGATTTCGCCCACCGCGTCGAGTCCCGTCGTCGTCGGCAGGCCGGGCAGCAGGTTGACCGCCGCGTTGCGCAGCGTGAACCGCCCGTCGACCGATTCCGCCGGCGCCGCCTGCCGCGCCATCACGGCGGCGAAGGCGGGCGCGTCCCAATCCACTTTCAGCGAGCCGGACGCCAGATCGCCGCCGCGGATGTTGTCGACGCACCAGGTGCGCGCGTCGGGATTGACGAAGGTCGGCCACAGCCGCAGCGCCTCGCGCAGCGCGCCGGCGCCGGCGAGGTCGAGCTTCACTTCCGGGCCGGCGTCGGTGATTTTCACATGCACGCCGATTTCGCCGCTGAGATGCGGGCCGCGCAGCGAGAAACGTTCGAGGTCGAAGGTTTTTGCGGCCGGGTCGATGTGGGCGTCAAGCTCGGCCTCGTCGAGCTTGGCGGCGGGATCGCCGGCGCCGGCGCCGGTGAACACAATGTCGCGGCTGTGCAATTGCAGCCGCCACAGCGGGTCGGTCGGCGCCGGAGGCGACAGCAGGCCATCGAAGCGCACATGGGTCGCGCCGGAGAGAACCTCCATCTTGTCGAGCCGGTAGCGACGTTCGGCGTCGAGCGTGAATTTGCCGGTGGCCTCGTCGATCGCGATGGGCGGCGCGCCGTCGGGGTCGTGCGGGTCGAATTTGCCGGCGCCGAGCGAGAAATCGCCGTCGAGCGCGCTTAGCGCGCCGCTGGGCGAGGATTCGGCCGCGAACTGGAGCGAGACCGGCGAATCGAAGCTGAACTGCGGCGGATTCGGATTGAGGCGGAGGAAATCGTCGACCGCCAGATCTTTCGCGCTGAAAGCGAGCTTGCGCTTGGGGCCGCTTTCGGCGCTCGCCGTCAGGCTCAGTTCGCCCGAGGGCCCGACCGCCGCGAACGAAGCGGTGGCGGCGGCGCCGGCGCGGTCGAAACTCAGCCGCAGACGGTCGTACACGGCCGGAAGCACGCGGCCCGCCGTCTGCACGGTCAGCCGGCCGTCGACGATGGCGAGGTGATCGAGCGGCTGATCGGCGCCGGCCATCGCCTGCGCGAGCTCGGCGACGAGGGCGCCGAAATTGTTGCTGGCGGGCGCGGCCGGCGTCGCCCCAAGCGGGATCGGCGTCGCCTCGCCCTCGCCGGCGGCCACCGAAAGCTCGCCATCGGCGCCGACGCGCAGCGCCAGTTGCAGGCCGTCCAATTCGAGCCGCCGCACTTTGACCTGCAAGCCCAGCAGCGCGAAAGCGTCGAGACTGATGCGCCCGCCCGGCGCGTTGACGACGACGCGCCCCTGAGGATCGCGCACGCTCAGGCGGCTGAAACCGATGCCGACGCCATGCGCGCCGCGGCTGATCGCCGTCGGCCCGAGCGCGACCTTGTAGCCGGGCTTGAGCCGGCTTTGCAGGCTGGCGGCGATGGCAGGCTGCCAGGATTCGAGGCTGATCGGGCCACGGCCGAGATAAGCGACGCCGAAGCCCGCCGCCAGCGCCAGCGTGACGATCACGGCCGCGAAGGCCATCACGAACCACAACACCCCGCCGCGCCGTCGCCGCCGCCTTGCGCGGCGCAACTTCGGCGCTGGCGATTCCTCGTCATAGGGCGGCGCGGGCGCGTCGTCGGGCGTATAGGGGTCGTAGTCCGCCATCAGGCGTTGCGATCTCCGTCCGTGTTTCGCGCCATCGATTCGCGGGCGGCCCCCCGGGACGGCGTGTCGGTCTTGAACGCGCGCGTCGCCTGCGTCAATGTCCGAGCCAAGATGCGGCGGCAATTGCGCTGCAATTGGGATCAAACGAGGGCGGTTATGAGCGCAACTTGTGATGTCGGCGACGCGGCTCCGGATTTCGACTTGGAGGCGGGGCCGGAAAGACGAATCACATCAAAGGAATTTCGCGGAAAGTCGCTGGTGCTATACTTCTATCCTAAGGACGACACTTCCGGCTGCACCGCCGAGGCGATCGATTTCAACGCGCTGAAGGGGGAATTCGCCAAGGCCGGCGCCGTGGTGGTCGGCGTCTCGCCCGACAGCGTCAAGAGCCACGACAAGTTCAAGGCCAAGCACGATCTGGCGCTCGAACTCGGCGCCGACCCCGACAAGTCGGTCGCCTCGGCCTATGGCGTCTGGGTCGAGAAGAGCATGTACGGCCGCAAATATATGGGGGTCGAGCGCTCGACTTTCCTGATCGACCGCGACGGGCGAATCGCGCGCGTCTGGCGCAAGGTCAAGGTGGCGGGCCATGCGCAGGAGGTGCTGGCGGCCGTGCGCGCGAAATAGTCCAAGCGACCGCCGGGATTTGCAAAGAGTTAACCCTAATGCGGGCTTAGTGGGCCGGGACGCGCTTGTGGCGCGCGTTCAGGAGCGTAAATCCCGATGGCCATCCGCGATCGTTTCCCCGCTGCGAAACTGCCGCGCTCGCACTATTTCTTCACGATCTCGCGCGGCGAGACGGTGCGCGCCTTCGCGGTTCGACCGAGCCTGGCGGCGATCGCGCTGGCGGCGGTTCCCGCGCTGGCGATCTGGGCCTGCGGCGCCACCGCCTTCATCGCCTTCCACGATCAGGTCCTGACCACGCTGCTGTCGCGCGAGACCCAGATCCAGACCGATTACGAGAGCAAACTCGCCGACGCGCGCGCCGAACTCGACCGCGCCGCCAGCCGGCAATTGCTCGACCAGAACGCCATCGAAACCAAAATGCGCGCGCTGCTGTCGCGCCAGGCCCGGCTCGAACAGCGCGGCGACGCGCTGGCGGCGCTCGCCTCGGAGGCGAGCGCCAGCGCCGCCGCCCTCGCGCAGGCCA
>JAGWRL010000247.1 GCA_028876585.1 Pseudomonadota bacterium
CCCATCGGAAATATCCCTCCCGCCGAGGCCGAAGCACGCTATTACGCCCAAAGCGAGGAGCGCTCCAAGGCGGCGTGACCCAAACGAAATAGCCTCCGGCAAACCCGGGGCGGTTCAGTTCGATTGCACGCGCGCCCCGATCGTACCCAGGCCAAAGACCTGCTCGCGTGTGTCGGACTGAATTGGCGCCCACGGACACCGTAACCGGACGCGAGTAAGCTCACCAGATCAGAACGTCGGCGATTAGAAAGGCGACGGCCGTCAGCAGCGCGGAGAGCCCGTAACGTCCCCGGCGCGGCTTACCGTCGAACTCCACGTGCGAAACGGCGGAGGCCACAATCCCCTGCGGCGCAGCGGTTCGCAACGTGGTGAAGGAATGCGTCGGCGTCGATTTCATATGCGTTCCACATCGCCTTTTGCAGGCATGGACCAAATAAAACATATCGTCGCGCCCATCGCGCGACCTTGACCAACGTCAACGGGCCGTTCGCATCGTCGGCTACTGCAACCGGTACGCGGCATGGCACGCCACGCAGTTCTGACTGACCCGCGACAGCGCCTCGACCGCCGCTTTGGTGTCGTGCGTCGCCGCGGCGCGCGTCGCGACGACAGAAAATTCGCTGGCCGACGTATGCAAAGCCAAGCCGATCGCCCGCATCGGCGTCGGCATGAACAGCGCCATCATCTCGTCCATCGAACCCTGCGACGAAGGGGCGGCGTTCGCGGATTTGGGTTTGCAGGCCGCCGCCGCAGGCGAATCGAGCCCCAGACGCTCGGTGGCGATCTTAGCGGCGCCGTTGAAATCGTCCGAGGCGAGGGCCGCAAGAATGCCGCTCAACGTCTCGACGTGATCGCGCATGTTGCGCAGCATCTGCGCGCGCAGCGGCGGTGGGAAATGCAGCAAGTCGCGGTTGTCGGCCGACGACATCCCCATATGGCCATGGCCGGCCATCTGATGATCCCTCATATGCTGCATATTTGTCGGGCTATCCTCGGCGCCTGCGGCGGGCGGCGCCGGCATGAATGCGATGACCGCTCCTGCAACGACGGCCGCGAAAAACCCCGTCATGAGAAAACTGCGCGCAACCGCCTTCATCGGAACCCTCCTTGGCCTCGCCAACGGATTGGCAACCTACGCGCGAAACATGCGCGCCAACATGATTCGAATCATGTTGGCGCCATCCCTTGGAAACTCGCGGAGTCGCTGAGTTTTCCCTACTTGCGGAAGCGCTTGCCGCGCGGCGGACCGCGCTCTTCGAAAGGGCAAAGGATTTCTGGCGATATCAAGTCAATGGTGATTGTTCGAGGCGTTCGAAGGCGTTGGCCGCTAGCCCGGCCGCCAGATTCCCGTTGGAGTCGCGCTCACGCGACTGGCAGGCCAGCCGCTTTCCATTCCGGAAATCCGTCCTCCAACCGGCGGGCCCTGAACCCCTTCTCGCGCAACATCGCCACCGCTTCGAAGGCGAAGACGCAATAGGGACCGCGACAATAGGCGACAATTTCGCGACCCTTCGGCAGCCGGCGCAATTGCTGTGCGAGTTCGCGCAACGGCGCGTTGATTGCGTGCGGCAGATGGCCGGCTTCGAATTCGTCTTCCGGCCGGACGTCGAGAACGGTCACCAGCCCGTCTTTCATCCGCTTGGCGAGTTCCTCGCGCGTGAGCGGCTCCATGGCATCGCGCTCATGGAAATAGCCGCCGATGATTTCGCGCGCCGCCGCGACGTTGCGCTCGCCGACGCGATGAAGCGCCGCGACGAGATCGAGCACGGCGGGATCGCTGAGCCGATAGAGGATCTGCTTGCCGTCGCGCCGCGACGCCAGCAGCCCCGCCTGCCGCATCAACCGCAAGTGCTGCGAGGCGTTGGCGAGCGAAAGATGCGACGCGGTGGCGAGGTCCTCCACGCTGCGCTCCCGCTGCGCCAGAAGCTCGAGAATGACCAGCCGATGCGCGTGCCCGAGCGCCTTCGCGACTTCGGCGAACTGGGCGAACAGGACTACCTTGGGCGAAGGGCTTGACATGCTTCTCCACTCATATCATTATTCAACAGATCATTTGAATGATCGATCGCGCACTTTGTCAAGCGCGGATTGCGCCGAGATTGTCCGGCCGGCCGGTCCGGGTTCGGGCAAACAGGGACGTTGCTCATGAGCTTCAGGCAGTTTCGGCCCTCGGCTCCCTTGGCCGTTTCATATCTTTTCGGTTGCGGCGGCAAGGCTGTGGCCGGGACGGTCGGTGTGCGCATTCTCTGTGTCGTCGATACGCATGTCCATGCCGACCACGTCTGCGCCGGACGTCGCTTGGCCGAAGCCTATGGCGTGGACGACGGCGACATTCTCCGCCTCGGAAACGTAACGGCGCAAGCGCCGCCTACGCCTGAGCCTATCCGCTTTTTGATGACGGACAAGGCGCGAGCGGAAGAACCGTGGTTTCTAGCCACCGGACACACGCTGGTGATCGGCGACGACGAGGCGTTCGTCGTGCAGAGGCTTAAGGACATTCCGCCGCCGCGCGCCGCCAACGCGGGGGTTGTATTCGCCTGAAGGGTGACGGCGAAAGGCAGACGAAGGGAAGCGCCGCGAGCAGCGTCGCTGTTTGCTGGGAAAGAGGAGGTTGCGCATGACGAGAATCGCCGCTTCGGCGACCGGCGCGGTGGCCGCTCTGATTGGTCTTGGAACAACGCTGGTTCGCGCGGATCAGCCTACAGGTCCAGACAAATATCCTTACGGGCCGAACGGTATGGGCCCCTACATGATGGAATGGATGGGAGGAGGGTATGGCATGTTCTTCGGCCCGCTGTTCATGATCCTCGTTTTGGCGGTCGTAATCGCGGCTGCGGTCGTCATCGTGCGAGCGCTCAGCGGGCCAAGCCACTGGCCGCCATCCCCCGCGCCGGGAGGGCGCACTGCGCTCGACATTCTCAAGGAACGTTACGCGCGGGGCGAGATTGACAAGAACGAGTTTGAAGAACGCCGTCGCACTCTCGGCGACTGAGCCGCGCGGCATATCGCCAAAGGGGGCAAGACCATGAGACTTCTTTTCGTGTTGAACGACCCGCCCTACGGCACGGAAAGGTCGTACAACGGCCTTCGCCTCGCTCTCGCGATGGCGAAGGCGAACCAGGACTCCGCGGTGACGGTCTTCCTCATGGCCGATGCGGTCGCCTGCGCCAAGAAAGGGCAGAAGACGCCGGACGGCTACTACAATTTCGAACGCATGCTGAAGCGTTTCACGGTCGGCGCCCATAAGCTGCGGCTCTGCGGCACGTGCATGGACGCTCGCGGCCTCGCCGAGACGGACCTCATGGATGGCGCGCGCCGCAGCACCATGGACGAACTCGCCGCCGAAGCGTTGGGCGCAGACAAGATGTTGGTGTTCTGAACATGCCGCGAGGCGAAGGAAAACAATTGCCTGATCGCGCGCCGCGGCGCGCGGACGTGCGGATTGCGGCGGCGATACGGACTCCGAGCTGGCGTTCTGCCTGCTGCTCGACACGGCGAGGCGTGGGCGCGATCCGCCTCAGCCTCGAGCGATGGACGGTCCGCGACGAGATCGACCGAACCGTCGCCCCCTTGCGGCGAGCGCTTTCGTGAATGCCGATCCCCGACACGGTGTCAACGCCCCCAGCGTCTATGTCGCCTGGCGCGGGACGTCCCTGGGCGCGATCACGCGGCCTCCGCCCGATCCGGTCGTCGATAACAACCATCCGGATTGTCGTTCGTTTCGAACGGAAGTCCCAGTTCAGACAACGACGCCCCTGAAACGGCATGGAGCGTTAGGCGGCGGAGTCCTGACCAAGATATGCGGCGATCACCGCGTCGTTGTTTCGTACCTCGTAGGGCGAACCGTCGGCGATCTTGCGGCCGAAATCGAGAACAACGATACGATCGGACAGCGACATGACCACGGGAATGTCGTGCTCGACGATCAGGACAGTAAGGCCGCGCTCGTCTCTGACGCGGCGGATCAGGTCCGACATTTCGCCTTTCTCAGCCGATCCCATGCCGGCCATGGGCTCGTCGAGCAGCAACAGACGCGCCCGCTGCATCAGCGCGCGCGCGAATTCCGCTCGCTTCTGGCCGCCATAGGGAAGCTCGCCCGGCAGGCGCGCGGCGGCGCCGTCGAGACCGACGAAGCTGAGCGCGCGGCGCGCTTCGCCCTCAGCTTCACGACGCTCGGCTCTCGCGCGGCGCGAAAGAAAGGCGCCTTGCAACAGGCCCGTGCGGCCCTCGCCATAGGCGCCGACCATCAGGTTTTCCAGGATCGTCAAGCCCCCGAACAGCGCGAGATTTTGAAACGTGCGCGCAACGCCGAGGCGGGAGATGCGATGCGCGGGCAGGCCCGCCGCATTTCGGCCGGCCAACCGAATGGCGCCCGCACTCGGCCGAATCGCGCCAGCGATGCAGTTGAACAAGGTCGTCTTGCCGGCGCCGTTGGGGCCAATGACAGAGGTAATAGCGCTCTCATGCGCCACGAAGCTCACGCCGTCGAGCGCGCGAAGACCGCCATAGACCTTCTGCACGCCGTCGACTTCGAGCAACGCGCTCATGCCTTTTCTCCGCCGAGATAGGAGGCGCGCATCACCTCGCTTGAGGCGACTTCCGCCGCCGAACCGGCCAGCGCGACGCGACCGCGGTCGAGCACATAAGCGTAACTCGCGAATTCGAGCGCGAGCCGCGCGTTCTGCTCGACCACCAGCATCGCCGTGCCCAGGCTCTCGGCCGCACTGCGCAATTGTTGATAGATCGCGCGCACGATCAGCGGCGCGAGGCCCAGCGACAGCTCGTCGATGAGCAGCAGGCGAGGCTTTCCAATCAAGGCGCGGCCCAGCGCCAGCATCTGCTGCTCGCCGCCGGAAAGCCAGCCCGCCGCCTGATCGCGGCGTTCCTGCAAGCGGGGAAAGAGCTCATAGATGGAGGCGAGGCTTTCCCTGCGTTGCGAAGCCGGCAGGATCGCGGCGCCGACATTCAAATTGTCCTCGACGCTCAGTTTCTTGAATACGAGCCGGCCTTCGGGAACCTGCGCCATGCCGAGCCGGACGCGCGCGTGCGGCGGCAGCCGATGCACCGGCTCGCCGGCAAAACGCACGGCGCCGGAAGCGATCTCGCCGCCGTGAAAACGGATCAGGCCGGTTGCGGCGCGGATCAGCGTCGTCTTGCCGGCGCCGTTCGCGCCCAGCAGCGCGACAACGCCGCCGCGCGGCACGGCGAGACTGACGTCTTCCAGCGCAAGGCCCTTGCGGGCGTAACCGACGCTGAGTCCCTCGATCGCGAAGAGCGGCTCCATCAGCGCGCCCCCCGGGGAGAGAGCAGCGCGCCGAGCCTGCGGCCTAGGCTCGCAACCCCGCCGGGCGCGAAAATAAGGAGAAGGATCACAAGGAGGCCAAATATGAGTTGCACGAGTTGAGGCTTGTGAGCCGCAACGAGCGCGGCGGCCGCGCCCGAGCCTTGCGGCGCGAGACCCGAAAGAAACGAGGGAACGAGCAACCAGATCGCGGCCCCGAACAATGAACCATTGAGCGAGCCAAGGCCGCCGATGATGATCATGGCGATGAACTGAATGGCGAAATCGAGGCCGAACGCCTCCGAACTGATGTTGGTCATGAAATAGGCTTGCGCCGCGCCGGCGCTCGACGCGATCGCCGACGACAGCGCGAACGCCTTGAGACGCAGCACGCGCACGTCGACGCCGGCCGCCTGCGCGGCAAGCTCATGATCGCGCATCGCCCGCATCGCGCGGCCTTCGCGCGTGTCGAGGCTGTTGCGCAACGCCCAGTAGACGAGCGCGACGGCGGCGAGGAGGAAGAAATACCAGCGCAGCGGCGTGTCGAGCGCAAACCCGCCCAGCACGGCCGGGTTGTAAGGCACGCCGGAGACGTCGAACAGCTTCACTTGCACTTGCAGGAAGACATAGGCGACGACGTGATGGACGGCGAGCGTCGACAGCACAAAATAAAGCCCGCGCACGCGCAGCGACGGCAGACCCGCGAGCACGCCCACGACCGCGCCCACGAGCGCGGCCGCAACCAGCGCGACCGGAAACGGCCAGCCCCACAACGATCCGACGATCGCCGCCGTCATGGCGCCGGTGGCGTAGAACGCGGCATGGCCGATCGAGATCAATCCCGCGCAACCGGTGAGAAAGTTCAACGAAAGCGCGCCGAGCATGGCGATCAGCATCAGGTCGATCTGCGACAGGCCGAGATTGAGCAACTGCACGTTGGAAAGCCGATAGCCGAACGCCGCGCGATGGGTCAGCACGAAAGGCAGATAGAGGGCGATGGCGAGCAGCCCGACGCCAAGCGCGGCGCGGCGCAGCCGCCCCCAGATCGGGGGGGCCACGGAAGACGTCGGGGCGAAGGCGTCGCTCATTCTCACACCCGCCCAAGTTCGCGTTCGCCGAACAGCCCCCAGGGCCTGACCAGCAGGATGAGCAGCAACAAGGCGTAGATCACGATGTCGGTTGATTCCGGCGCGATGTAGAACGCCGCCAGTTGCTCGATGACGCCGACCAGAACGCCGCCGACGATCGCGCCTGGAATGCTTTGCAACCCGCCGATCACCACGGCCGGCAGCGCGAGCAGGCCAATCGACTCGAGGTCGGTCGAGACGATCTGCAATTGCCCGAGAAACAACCCGCCGACGGCGGCGAGCAGACTGCCGATCGCCCAGGCCAGGCGGTTCATCGCATTGACGTTGACGCCGGAGACGAGCGCCGCCTCGTGACTGTCGGCGGTCGCGCGCATCAGCAAACCCAGGGAGGTGAAGCGGAAGAAAGCCGCGAACAACCCCATGCAGACCCACGCGACCATCGCCGCCGCCAGATGAAGCTCGGAGATGCGCAGCGACCCCAGCGTTAACACGCCGGTCGGCAGCGGCGTGACGAGCGTGCGCCCCTGCGGCCCGAACACGATCTCGATTCCCGCGCGCAATACGATCGACAAGGCGATGGTCACCATGATCACCGCCAGCATCGAGCGGCCCGCCAGCGGCTGGATCAGCGCGACATAGACAAGGACGCCGAGCCCCGCCGAGGCGAGCGCCATGAACAGCATGGCGATCGGAAACGGCCAATCGAACGTGGAAAGCGCGGCGGCGGCGAAATAGGCGCCGCACACCGCGAACATGCCCTGCGCGAAGTTGAAGACCTCGGTGGCCTTGAACACGGTCGCAAACCCCAGCGCGACGAGCCCGTAGAGGCTGCCGAGCGCGACGCCGCTGAAGAGGACCTGCGCGAGCATGTCGCCCCGCCTACTTCGTGTATTTCGCGTAGTCGTCGTAAGCGCCGAACGGCTTGAATTTGCCGGCGTCGTAGTCGTAGCCAAACATCTTCAGCACTTGCGGCCCGGTGTGGTCGTCCCTTGTGTAGACGATCGGCGCCGAGAGGCCCTGGGTGTCGACGGTGAAGCCGGGAGCCAGCGTCTCAACGAGGCGCGCGCGCGTCAAGTCAGGTCCTGCTTTGGCCAGCGATTGCGCCGCCATCTGGCCGGCGACCCAACCGGCGACGTAGTTGATGTTGGGCGCGAGCGCCGCGTGGCCAGCTTTGGCCGCGCCTGCGCTCAAACTCGCGTCCCCGGGCGAAGGCTCGGAGCCGCCGGGCGTGAAGCAACTGATGAAAGTGTAATTGGCGCCGGCCTTCGGCCCCAGCGCCTTGAACACCGAGGGCGAGCCCAGATAGGTGATGCCGAAGGCGGGAATGTCCACGCCGTATTGCGCCAGCGCTTTCATGGTCAGGATCGAGGTGTTCTCGACGCCGTAGATGGTGAGGAAATCCGGCTTCTCCGCCATGATCTGCTGCACCTGCGGCGTCACGTCGACCGCCGTCACCTTCATCGTCACGGCCGAGGCCTTTCCGCCATATCTGGCCGCGGCCTCGGCGATGAAGTTCGCATAATCCTTGCCGCCCGCCGTCTCGATGGCGACCGTCATCACCTTCGGCGCCTTCAGCTTCAGCTTGTCGACGTAGTAGCCGACGCCAGCCTGCGCCATCTGTTTGTAACCGCAGAAGCCGTTGTAGACCATCGGCGAAACCGGCTCGGACAACGCTTTGGTTGGCGTGTAGGTGCCCACGATCGGCACCTTGCCGGCCCTGATCGTCGCGGCGAGGCCGACCTGCGAGGCCGAACTGCCCATGCCGGAGATGGCGATCACCGGCGTCTGACCGACGAGCTTCTCGAAAGCGATCTTGTCGGTCGCGGCGTTGAACCGGTTGTCTTCGGCCAGCACATTGACTTTGCGGCCGTTGACGCCGCCGGCCTCGTTGAGCCCCTTCATATAGTCCTGAAAGCCCGTCACCCAGACGCCCTGCGAGGCCGACGTCGGGCCGGACATGTCCATCAACAGGCCCCAATCCACATGGTCCTTATAGACGCCGTCGTCCGGCGCCTCCTGCGCCAGCGCGACGCCGGCCGCCGAAACGGCGAGCGCCAGCGCGCCAAAGCGCAGCGCCGCCCGCAGTTGTGACAACGATGCCCTGTTCCTCATGCGCGTCTCTCCTTGTTGGTTGTCAGTTTCCGGTCCAGTTCGGCGCCCGCTTCTCGGCGAAGGCCCTCGCGCCCTCGCGCGCGTCATCAGATACGATCACGCGTTCAAGAATTTCCTTCTGGCGCGTCCAGATCTCATCAGCCGGCCAATCCGACGACGCATCGATCACCTGCTTGGTCATGGCGACGGCAAGCGGCCCGTTGGCGGCGATCTCGTGGGCGAGCGCCAGCGCGCCGTCCAGCGCCGTCCCGGGCGCAACCAGTTGGTTGACGAGGCCGAACCCGCGCGCGTCCCGCGCGCTCATCATGCGGCCCGTCAGCGCGTATTCCATCGCGATGTTGCGCGGGATGCGGCGCGGCAGGCGCAGCAGACCGCCCGAGCCCGCGATCAGGCCACGTCGCACTTCCGGCAGGCCGAACTGGGCGTCTTGCGCCGCCACGATGAGATCGCAGGCGAGCGCGATTTCGCACCCGCCCGCCAGCGCATAGCCCTCCACCGCCGCGATCAGCGGCTTGTTCGGCGGCCGCTCCACGAGGCCGGCCAGCCCACGGCCTTCGAGTTCGACGCGCTCGCCGGCCAGGAACGCCTTGAGGTCCATGCCCGAGCAGAAATGCCCGCCGGCGCCGGTCAGCACCCCGACCGAAAGCGACGCGTCGGCGTCGAGCCGGTCCAACGCCTCGGCGATGGCCTCCGACGCGCGCCGGTTGATCGCGTTGCGGGCCTGCGGACGGTTGATCGTCACGACGAGCGCGCGCGCGCGCGTCTCCACAAGAACGAGATCGCTCGTCATCGCGCCGCTCCTTTCAACAGCGCCGCGCGCAGTCCGGCGCGGTCGCGAATGACGCGGCCCGCGACGACGCGGCCCGCCTCGACGCGAACGAGCCCGTTGACGTGCAGATGCGCCGCCGCCTCTCCCTCGACTCCGTCGAGGCCGCCGCGATAGGTCCCCCGTTGCATGGCGTGGAACACGACGTCCGGCCCGCTCGACAACAACACATCGATCTCGCACGCGCGCACGGTGAAGCGCAGCGGCTTGCCGGTGATGTGCTCGTCGTCGCAGGGCACCGCCGATGTCTCCTCTGGCCAGTCGCCTTGCAGCCAAGCGCGCACCGTCGCTTCCGCCGCTTCATCGCGCGGCTTCGGCGTCTCGTCCCAGGGCGCCGCGGCCGGCGCCTCGACCGGGTCGGCCAAGCCGGATTGAAGCTGGCGCCGCCGCGTCCAATAATCCTCCTGCGCGACGCATCCGGTGAG
>JAGWRL010000248.1 GCA_028876585.1 Pseudomonadota bacterium
CGCAGCGGGCCGAACACCGGGGTCCCGTCGGGCAGGCGGACCTCCATCTCGACCGTGTCGCCGAAGGCCATGTAGTCGGTCCTCGGCTCGCCGAAATCGACGATCTCGATGCCGCGCCGCTCGGCGATGCAGCTCGACCCGACCTCGCGATAATTCTCGTTGGAGACCGTGCCCGAGCCGATGACGGTGCCGGCGACCAGCGGGCGCGAATAGGCGGCGTGGGCGACGAGATCGTCGAATCCGAAATCCATCGCATAGCCGTTGGCGGCGCCGAATGGAACGCCGTTCCATTTGACGTTGAGGGCGAGATCGACGCGCGCGTCGCGCCAGTGCGGCCCCAGTTCGTCCGGCGTGACGGCGACCGGCGCCATGCCGCAGGGCGGCTTGGCCTGCACCCAGCCGAAGCCGGTTTTCATCTCGACGGGCGCGAGCTTGCGCAGGCTCCAATCGTTGATCTGCACGATGAGGCGGATGTGTGCGGCCGCTTCCGCCTTGCTGGCGTTGATCGGCACGGCGTCGGTGATGACGCCGAATTCGCCCTCGAAATCGACGCCGTCGTCGGTCGATACGAAAGGCACGTCGGCAACGGGGGGATAGAACCGATCCGACACGCCCTGATACATCAGCGGCTTCGCATAAGGCTCCTTCGACAGGCCGAACACCTTGTCCATCAGCTGGCCGTGGCTGGCGAAGGCCGAGCCGTCGAGCCATTGCCAGGCTCGCGGCAGCGGCGCCAGCGCTTGCGCGGGATCGAAGGCCGCGCCGCCGCCGGCGTTCAGCGCCTCGTATTCGGCGCGCAGTCTCGGCGCCAGCGCCGGCCAATCTTCCAGCGCGGCTTGCAGGGTTGGCGCCGCCTCAGCCGGGGCGCAGCGCTGGAGATCGCGCGAGACCAGATGCAGGCGGCCATCCGGCTTGCCGTTGGGCAGCGTCGCCAGTTTCATGCCTTTCCTCCCTTGTCAGCCGCGCGCGGCGGCTTTGATGCGCGCGTCATGTTCGGCCTGGCGCCGGCTCAGCGCGGCGTCGAATTCGCCATCCGTCAGCACGAACAGCATCCGGGTGATTTTGGGCGAACGATTGGCCCAGGCGTGGATCGTGCCGCGCTGCACGACGACGTCGCCGGTCTTCAGCGCCACTTCCTCGTCGTCGAGCAGCAGCACGATCTCGCCGTCGAGCACGATGCCGTAGTCGATCGATTCGGTGCGGTGCATCAGCGGATGCCGGCCGGGGATCGTGTGCTCGGCGTTTTCCGCCAGACCGACCTTTTCGAACAGGGCGCGCGCGGTCTCCTTGTCGAAGGCGGGGCCGTCCTCGCCTTCGGGGGGAATGTCGACGATGCGAATGATCGTGCCGTGGGCGGGGGGCGCGGTGTCGCGGTGCAGGTCGGTCGGCTCCGGCTCGGCCGGGGTCACCGGGGCCGGGCTGGCGCGCGTGTTCCAGATTTCGTGAAAGGCGAGGCCCGGCTGCTGCGGCGGGCGGGTGACATGCGGCGGCGCGCCGTCGGAAAGCACGATGGCGCGGCCGCGCTCGTCGTGGCCGGTCACGATGCGCCGGACGTCGCCAGCCGACATTCGCATTCTCCTTGATTGGTCGACTGTATAATTACCTCAAGTTCACGCCCGACGCAACCGCAATTCAGCGCCCGACCGCCTCCAGGCCGGCGGTGGCGAAGGCAAGCAGGGTCGCATAGGTGCGGTCGAGGTCGCGGGCGCTCGCGGCGCCCTCGGTCAGCTTGTCGAGCCTGCCGTGGCGCGACACGGCCTTCAGCATCGCCTCCAGCACGAAGGTGAAGGCGCGCGCCACCTCGCCCGCGTCGGCGCCCGGCCGCGCCTTGCGCAGGGCGGCGAGAAAAACCCGCGCCGTGCCGTCGAAATGCTTCGACAGCAGTTCCACCCACCGTTCGTGCTCGCCCAGGCGCGCCAGCACGCGCAGATAATCGCTCCAGGCCGGCTCGCCGGAAGCCATTTTCTCGAACAATGGGCTCATGAAGGCGTCGAGCAACTGGCGAACGTCGGGATCGACGAGCCTCGCCAGACGCTCGCGCCGCATTTCGCCGAGCACGTCGGCGCGGCGGCCGACCACGGCCTCAAACAGCGCCTCCTTGGAGCCGAAATGATAGGAGGCGAGCGCCAGCGTGACGCCCGCCTTGAGCGTGATGTCGCGCAGCGACACCGAATCGAACGGCCGATCGGCGAACAGCGCCTCGGCGGCGTTGAGGATTTTCTCGCGCGTCTGATCGCCGCTGAGGCGGGTCGGGCGCGGGTTGCGCGGCAGGGTGGGGTTGGCGCTCATCGGTCCTTCTCGCCGGCGGTTTTCGCCCGCTTCGCCCAAATCCGCCGCCTTGTCACCAGCGCGCGAATTCTTTATTGATTGAACGAACGATCAACCTATAGCCCAGAGGCGACGAAAATGAAAGTGAGCGTGATCGGCGCCGGCGGCTTCATCGGCGCCCGCATCGCCGCCCGATTGGCGCGAGACCCCGAGGTTGCGACTTTGTCGCTGCTCGACCACGCCGCCTTCGCGCATCCGCAGACGCCCGGCGTGCGCGCTCATGTCGGCGATTTCGCCGACCCCGCCGTCTGCGACGCCGCGCTCGACGGCGCCGACGCCGTCATCCTGCTGGCGGCCGTGCTCGGCGGCGCGGCGGAGGCGAACTATCCGCTGGCGCGACGCGTCAACGTCGAGGCCACGCTCGATCTGTTCGAGCGACTCAGCGCGCGGGCGCCGAAGACGCGCGTCGTGTTCGCCTCGACCATCGCCGTCTACGCCAAGCCGCTGCCCGACCCCGTGACCGATGCGACGCCGCTGGCGCCGACGATGGTCTATGGCGCGCAGAAGCTGATGATGGAGGTCGCGCTGTCGAATTTCGCCGCGCGCGGCCAACTCGACGGCGTGAGTCTGCGGCCCTCCGGCGTCATGGCGCGCGACGGCGCGGATTCCGGGCTGAAAAGCGCCTTCATGTCGCGCCTGTTCTGGCGCGTCAGCCGCGGCGAGGACATCACGCTGCCGGTCGCCCCGGAGAGCCGGACCTGGATGACCTCGGTCGACATTGTCGCGCGCAATTTCATCCACGCGGCGAAACTGCCCGAGATCGGCGCCGCCCGCGCCTTCACGCTGCCGGCCCTATCGCTGACTTTCGGCGAGTTGGTCGAGGCGCTGCGGCGGCGCTTCCCGCGGAGCCGGTCGCGCATCGAATTCGCCCCCGAGGCGGAGACGGTGGCGCTGTTCGGCTGCTACCCGCGGCTGGAGACCGCGACCGCCGACCGGCTCGGCTTTATCAGCGACGCCGACGCCGGCGCGCTGGTCGACAGCGCGCTGGCGTGAGGCGGCGATGACCCTCACCGATCTCTTCGGCCTTGCCGGCAAACGCGCATTGGTGACGGGCGGTGGCTCCGGCATTGGCCTGGCCATTGCGCAGGCGTTCGTGGCGGCGGGCGCCGAAGTGCTGGCCGCCTCCGACCGCGCGCCGGACGCGCCCGCGCCGGGGTTGCAGTTCGAGACGCTGCGCTTGTCCGGCCGCGACAGCGCCGAGCGCCTCGCGTCGCTGGCGCGCGAAAAGCTCGGCGGCGTCGACATTCTCGTCTGCAACGCCGGGATCGAAGGGCCGGTCGGCCTCACCGGCGCGGCGGACGAGGCCGATTATCTCCGCGTGTTCGACGTCAACCTGCACAGCGCCTATTGGCTGACGGCGGCGCTGGCGCCGGCGATGCGGCGGGACGGCGGCGGCGCGATGGTGCTGATGGCGAGCCTCGCGGCGTTGCGCGGCAATCGCATGATCGGCCCCTACGCCATGTCGAAGGCGGCGCTGGCGCAGATGGCGCGCAATCTCGCGGTCGAATGGGGGCCCTTCAATATCCGCGTCAACGCCATCGCCCCCGGCCTGATCGAAACGCCGTTCTCGCGCGCGCTGATGAACGATGAAGCCTTCATGGCCCGCCGCCTCGCCGCGACGCCGCTGCGCCGCGTCGGCCAGCCGCACGAAATCGCCGCCACCGCGCTCTGGCTCGCCTCGCCCGGCGGCGCCTTCACGACCGGGCAGACGATTGTCGTCGACGGCGGCGCGCTGGTTGGCGATGGGAGCTAACGCCCGGCGATCATCTCGGCCAGCCGCGCGAAACCGGGGATATGCGCCGACGCGCCGCCGTCAACCACGAACATCTGGCCGGTGATGTAGCGCGCCTCGTCGCTGATGAGAAACGCGACCATGTGGGCGAGGTCGAGCGCCACCGCGAAGGCGCCGGGAAGGGCGGCGGCGACCGCCAGCGCGTGGTCGTGCGGAATATCCGCGACGACGACGCGCGCGCCGCGCTCGGCCAGCAACCGGCAGGTCGCCGAGCCGTTGCCGCCGCTGACGATGGCGACCTTGTCGGCAAGCGAGGATGCGGCAGGCATGGGGGTCTCCCTCAGATCGTTCGGCGCACCGTCAACCAATCGGCGCCGGCGCGGTCGCGGATCAGCGGCCACAGGCCGCGCGGCGCGAACAACATCGTCGCCACCGCGACCGCTCCCATCGCGACGAGATACCAGGCGCCGCTCAGCGGCAGCGTCACCGTGAGCAACTGGCGCAGGAAGAAATAGATCGCCGCGCCGAGGATCGGCCCCTCCAGCGTGCCGATGCCGCCGACGATGACGACGAAGGTCATCACCACCGTCCAATCCGGGGAGAAGGCGTTGCCCGGCTGCACGACGAGGCCGCCGAGCAGGCTCAACGCGCCGGCCGCCGCGACCGCCGCCGCCGACAGCACATAGGCGAAGAAGCGGCTCGGCCACACATCGACGCCGATCGCCTGCGAGGCGCGCTCGTTGTCGCGCGCGCACATGAAGGCGAGCCCCGTCTTCGAGCGCAACAACCAAAGCCCGCCGAGCACGGCGGCGAGCGCCATGACGCCGCCGATGACGAACATCTCGCCCTCGAAGCGGTCGACGTCGATCACGCTGGCGTCGTTCAGCGATACGCCGGTGATGCCGCCGAGCGCATCGGTCTTCTGCACCGCGATCGAGACGATCTCCGCCAGCACCCAGCTCGCGATGGCGAAATAGGCGTCGCGCAGCCGGAACAGCAGCGGCGCGACCAGCGCCGCGGCGACGCCGCCGAACGCGAAGGCCACCGGCAATCCCCAATAGGGATGCAGCCCCGTGGCGTTGGCGAACAGGAACAGCACATAGCCGCCGGCGCCGAAATACATCTGATGCCCGAGCGATATCAGGCCAGCGTAACCCGCCAGCAGGTTCCACATCGAAGAGATGACGACGACGACGAAAATCTCCGTCGCCAGATGCAGCGCGCCGTCGCCCATCCCAAACGGCGCGACGGCGAGGAACAGGACGAACGCCGCCACCGGCAGCGCGCGCATGAGCAGCCCGGTCATAGGCGCGCTCCGAACATGCCATTGGGACGCGCGACCAGGAAGACGAGAAACAACAGATGCGGATAAAGCAGCCCGGAATTGGCGTCGAACTGGAAACTCATGAGTTGCACGACGCCGAGCAGCACGCCCGCCAGCAAGGCGCCCCAGAACGAGCCGAGGCCGCCGAGCACCACGACCTCGAAGGCGATGAGGATGCGGTCGACGCCGGAACTGGCCGAGAACGAGGTGCGCATCGCCAGCAGCACGCCGGCGACGGCCGCCATCGCCACCGAGGCGCCCATCACGATGGCGTAGACCCGCTCCGGGTTGACGCCCATCAGCCGCACGATCTCGGGATTGTCGGCGGTCGCGCGCACCGTCTTGCCGAAGTTCGTATTGGCGATGACGAATTGCAGCGCGCCGAACAGCAGCGTCGCAATCGCCAGCGTCAGCAGCGGCAGCACGCCGATATGCACGCTGCCGAGCATGAACGAGGCCTGCGCCAGCGCGCCGGCCTTGAGCGCATAGGTGTTGGAGCCGAATTCGGCCAGCATCAGATTGCGCGCCACGATGGAGACGCCGAAGGTCACCAGCATCGGCGCCAGCATGTCGCCGCGCTTGACCACCTTGTTGAGCAGCGCGATCTGGAACAGATAACCGGCGATGGCGGCGATGGCCGCGACGGGGATCAGCGCCCACAGCGGATCGAGGCCGGCGAACGGCGTCAGGATCGAGGCGGCCAGGAACGCGGCCGCAACGATGAACTCGCCATGCGCGACATTGATGACGCGCATCACGCCGAACACCAGCGCGAGGCCGAGGCCGAAAATGCCATAGAGGCCGCCGAGCAGGATGCCGTTGATGAGCGTCTCGATCCAGGCCATGCCCTCATTCCCCGAAATAGGCTGAGGTCAGCCGGTCCATGTCGATCGCCCCGGCCTCGCCCTCCAACGAGACGCGGCCTTTCAACAGGCAGATGAGCCGGTCGGCGACCGCGATCGCGCGCCGGATGTCCTGCTCGACGACGATCAGCGACACGCCCTCGGCGCGGATCGTCTTGAACGATTCATAGATCTGCCCCACCACCACCGGCGCGAGGCCGAGCGACACCTCGTCGCACAGCAACAGGCGCGGATTGCTCATCAACGCGCGGCCGATCGTCACCATCTGCTGCTGCCCGCCCGACAGCACCGTCGCCCGCTGGGCGCGCCGCTCCCTCAGCACCGGAAACAGATCGTAGACGCGCGCCAGCGTCCAATAGCCCTTGCGCCCGGTCCGCGCGCCCATGCTCAGGTTCTCTTCGACGTTCAGCGAGGCGAACAGCATCCGCCCTTCCGGCGCCATGGCGACGCCGGCGCGCGCGATAGCCTCGGCCGGCGCGCCGAGAATGTCGCGCCCTTCGTAGCCGATGCGCCCCTTGAGCTTGCGGTTGAGGCCGGTCAGCGCCCGCATCAGCGTCGATTTGCCGGCGCCGTTGGCGCCGACGAGCGCGAGGCACTGGCCCTCGTCCAGCTTCAGCGAAACGCCGAACAGCGCCTGCATGTCGTCGTAGAAGGCTTCAAGCGTCTCGACCTCAAGCAGCGTCATCGACGCCGAGCCCCATGTAGATTTCTCTGACCACCGCGCTGCCCATCACCTGATCGGGCGGGCCTTCGAGCAGCTTGGCGCCGAAATGCAGCACGGCGATGCGGTCGGCGACCGATTTCAGCGCATGCGCGATATGCTCGATCCAGATGATCGCGTGGTTGGCCTTCAGCGCGGCGATGGTCTCGACCAACCGGTCGACTTCGCGCTCGGTCAACCCGGCGCCGATCTCGTCGAGCATCAACAGCCGCGCCTCGACCGCCAGCGCCTTGGCGAGTTCGAGCCGCTTGCGGTTGAGCAGCGTCAGCGCGCCGGCGGGGCGGTTGGCCTGGTCGATCAACCCGGTCGAGTCGAGCACGGCGCGCGCTTTTTCGCGCGCCTCGCGCGCGGAGCGGCCGGCGCCGAAGCGGCTCGCCGCGAATACGTTCTCGTAGACGGTGAGCCCGACGAACGGCTGCGGGATCTGGAACGCGCGGCCGATGCCGAGCCGCACGCGCTTGTGCGGCGCCAGCCGCGAGATCGCGCGGCCGTCGAGCCAAATCTCGCCGCTATCGGGAAACACGCTGCCGCAGATCAGCGCGAACAGCGACGACTTGCCGGCGCCGTTCGGCCCGATCACGCCGAGGCATTCCCCGCTTTGCAGCGTAAGGTTGATGGCGTCGGCGACGACGATCGCGCCGAAGCGTTTGTTGAGGGCGCGAACTTCGAGCAAAGGCGTCATCGGCATGTCCCCCGGCGGCGCGGCCGAAGCGCGCGGTTGAGCGCGGCTTAAAACTTCAGCGGCGCGAACTTTCCGTCGGTCGGCACCGCCGGATTGGTGGCGTTGCTGACGACCTTCAGATCGAACGGGAATTTGCCGCCCGCGTTTCTCTGCCACTGGCCGGCGGCGATATGGGTGAGGCCGATGTTCTTCAACGGCGAGGTCTTGAAATCGACCTTGCCGACCACGGTATCGAGGGTCAGGCCGGCGATGGCGTCGCGGATCGCCTTGCGGTCCTTCGGATTGGCGGCGGTCTTCAACGCCGCGAGACCAACCTCGAACAGCGCGTGATCGTAGCCGAGCGGCTGCGTCCATTGCTTGCCGGTCGCCGCCGTATAGGCGTTGGCGATGTCGGCGGCGCTCTGCCCGGTGATCGAGGATTTGAACGGAAACGCCGGCGTCCACCACACTTCCGTCGACATGCCGTCGCCGCGCGCGCCGAGATTGTCGACGGAGGAGGGGAACAACAGCCCGGCGGCGATGGTGCAGATTTTCGGCTGGAAACCGACCTGGGCCGCCTGATTCCAGAACGTCGATAGATGATTGGGGAACGCGTGGCCGGCGATGATCTCGACGCCGGCCTGTTTGAACTTGGCGATCTGGGTGGAAAAATCGTCGGTGTCGATGCGGAACAGCCCGGCGTCGACGATCTCGTAGCCCGCCGCCTTGAAGGCGGGCGGGAAACCGTGGCTGGGATCGGCCATCGCGCGGCCGCCGTCGTCGTCGGCGTAGAGCGCGCCAACCTTCTTGTTGGTCGGCAACTGGTCCCACATCTTGGCATAGGCCACGCCCAGTTCGTCCGCGCCCCAGAAGAAATGGAAGGTGAACGGGAAGCCCTTGGTCGGATCGTATTTGCGCTGGAACGCCCAGCCCTGCCACGGGCCTTCGGTCGAAATCTGCGGAACGCCGCGCGCGTCGGCGATGTTGGCGATGGCCGTGCCGCCCTCGGCGTCGGCGACCAGGATCAAATCCGGCTTGTCGTTGAGGATCAGTTCGTTGCCGACCTGGAGCGAGCGGGTCGGCGTCGACTGGTTGTCTTTGACGATGATCTCGACCGCGTATTTCTTGCCGCCGATGTCGAGCCCGTCCTTCAGCACGGCGCGGATCGTGTCGATGGTGTATTGCGTCGAGGCGCCGAAGGAGGCGCGCACGCCCGACAGCGGCACGACGAAGCCGATGCGGATGGTCTCCTGCGCCGCGCGCGCGATGTTGAAGGAGGGGACGGACAGCGCCGCCGTCGCCGCCAGCCGGCCCGCGCCGCCGAGGAACTCCCGGCGATCAAGGTTCGAGTTCGAGATTTCGCCTTTGTCGCTCAATTCGTTCCTCCCCAGGCGCTCACCGCCCGATTTGCCGATCGCCCTTCGGGCGCTATTTGTTTATACAACCAACCAAGTAAAGTAAACCGCCAATCGCAGCCCCTCACGCGGCGAAATCGGCGCGTCCCAGCACTTCGATCAGCGCGCCCCAGGGATCGGTGAGGAAAAACGCCGTCGCCGGCGCCCGCCCGTCGCGCAAACCCACGTCGGCCTCCTCGCGCATCGGCGCGCCGACGCCGCGCGCGACGCCGACAATGGCGACCCCCGCCGCCTTCGCCCGCTCCAGCGCGCCCTGCACGTCGCCGACCACGAAACAGACGTGCTTGACGCCCTGCGTCCGCAAATCCGTGTTGGGCTTGCGCCGTTCGAGCGGCGCCGGGGCGGAACCCTCGACCTCGAACAGTTCGATCCGCATCGCGCCCTTGCGCAGGAAGCCGCCGCGCGCGCCGATATGGGCGATCTCGAACGTGAATTCCGGTTCGAAGCCGAACATGTCGCCCCACCAGCGCGCCGCCGCGTCGCGATCGGGCACGCTGAGGCAGACGTGATGCACGCTGGCGTCGGCGAAGATCGGTGCGTTCAAGGGGCGCCTCCCCGCAGCTCGTTTAACTGGTCGACCGATCAATTAACGGGCAGGCAACTCTTTGTCAAGCGCAAGGCGGCGCAAAAATTGATTGTACGTTCGACCAACATACGCTATCCATCCGCGACCCATAGGAGGAACCCCCATGGCGCGCTGGCTGAAACAGGGAGCGGAGGCGGCGGCCATCGCCGATCGAAGCCGCAAGGTCCGCGACACGGCCCTGCGGATTGAGTCAAGGGAGGAGAGGATTTGAGCGCTCGCTATGACGTGATCGCCATCGGCGGCGGCCACAATGGCCTGACCGCCGCGGCTTATATGGCCAAAGCCGGCAAGAAGGTGCTGGTGCTCGAGCGCAAGGGCCACGCCGGCGGCGGAGTCTCGACGCGCGAATTGACCGCGCCCGGCTTTCACCATGACGAGCACTCCAACGTGCACATCATGCTGCAAGGCAATCCGATGATCACCGACGACGAACTTGGCTTGTTCGCCAAATTCGGCCTCAAATATCACTATTCGCATTTGCCCTCGGCCACCGTGTTCGACGACGGCGCGGCGGTCAAACTCTATCGCGATCTCGACAAAACCTGTCAGGGAATCGCGGAATTCTCAGCCCGCGACGCCGAGGCCTATCGCCGCTTCGCCGAGAAATCGATGGCGTTCCTGCCGATGTTCATGTCCGGCCTCTATGCGCCGCCATTCCCGATGGGCGCGTTCATGGCGATGATGGACCAGAGCGACGAGGGCCGCGAAATCCTCGATTTCATGAGCCGCTCCTCGGTCGATCTCGCCGATCAGTTCTTTGAAAGCGAACGGCTGAAGATTCATCTCGTGCGCCTCGTCACCGAGAACCTTCAGGCGCCGGACGATCTCGGCACGGGCATGGGCGTGTTCCTGATGCCCGGCATCATCCACAAGTTCGGCGTCGCCCGCCCCGTCGGCGGTTCCGGCATGTTGACAAGCGCGACCATCCAGGCGATCGAGCATTTCGGCGGCGAGGTGCGTTGTAACGCCGAGGTCCGCCGCATCCTCACGTCGGGCGGCAAGGCGACCGGCGTCGAACTCGTGAGCGGCGAGCGGTTCGAGGCCAAGGACGCCGTCATCGCCGGCATCCATCCCAAAGTGCTGGCGCGCTTCGTCGACGGCATCCCGCCGCGCGTCAACGAACGCGCGCAGCGCATCACGCAATCGCATTTCTCGATAATGCTGAGCCACTACGCGCTGAAGACACAGGCGCGGCTCAAGGCCGGCGGCGATCTCGACGACGCGGTGATGACCGAACTGATGACCTCCGCGCGCATGAACGACATGCGCAAATCGTTCGACGCGCTCAAGCAGGGTCGCGCGCCCGACGTGCCGCTGTGCGCCGGCTCCGATGTTTCGCTGAGCGACGCCACGCGCGCGCCGCCGGGCGCCGGCACGTTCTACGGCGTCACCTTCGCGCCCTACGATCTCGACGGCGACGCGGCCTCGTGGGACGCGCGCAAGGACGAGATGGCGGATCGCAGCCTCGCCTATTACCGCAAGTTCTTCACCGGGCTCGACGACGACAACATCATCGCCCGCGTGGTGAAAAGCCCGCTCGACATGGAGCGCGACAGCCCCAACTCGTTCCTGCGCGGCGATATCCACGGCTGCGCGCCCTACATGTATCAAACAGTCGGCCATCGCCCGACGCCCGATTACGGCCAATACACCGTGCCGGGCGTCGAACGGCTTTATCTGGTCGGCCCGTTCATGCATCCCGGCGGCGGCGTGTTCGGCGCCGGGCGCGCGACCGCGATCCGCATGATGGACGATATGGCGATCGACTACGACAAGGTGATGGGGGCGCGGGTATGAAGTTTCTCGACGCGCAAAACCGGGAGTTGATGACTGTCCGCAAGGTCGAGATCGAGGACGGCGCCCTGGTGATCCGCGGCAAGATTTTCGGCGCGATGCCGATGGTGGCGAAACTGACGCCCGAGGAGGCGCGGGCGGGGCTGAAACTGCTCGGCCTAAAAACCTTGCTGCAACTGCTGCCATTCCTCCTGCGCCGCTCGCCGGGCGCGCGCTGAGAGGTCAGTGCGGCATGCCGAGGTCTCCGGTTTCGCCGCTGACCTTGGTGCTGACGAAGCTGTTGCAGCCAATGGTGATGCGCATCGTACAAGATGACGCCGCTCCATATCCGGGGCGATTGCATGTCTCGTCGCCTTTGGTTGAAGCGACCGGCCGGTCGGGAGGGACGACGCCAAAGGCGTCTTTGACGATGATGCAACGCCGAAGACAAAACAATCCCTGCGCGAGGCGTATTCCCGCCCCCATCGCAGCCGTCGGACTACCGTTCCCGGCGCAACTTGCCGCCTTCGCGTTTCAGTTCGGCCGCCGGCGGCGGTGCGGCGGGCTCCGCCGGGTCCGGCTCGCCAGCGATCACAGGGCCGGCGGCCACGGATTGCGGCAAGGCGAGCGCCAGCGTTTCGCTGCGCCCGTCGCGCGCCAGCGCGACCGTTCGCAGGCCTATCGCTCCAACCTGCCAGCCCTCGGCGTCGTCGCCGGAACGCACGCGCACGACCTTAGCGGTGGTCCGATGGCGCAGCAGCGCGAACGCCGTGTTCTTGCCCACCACGGCGCCGACGAGATCGAACGGCGGCGGCTCCAGCACGATCGCTTTTTCCTCAGCCGGAGCCGGGTCGGGCGCCGCCTCCACCCGCACCGGCGGCGGCGGACGGCGCGACGGCGCGAACAACGGCCGGTCGCGGGTGGCGCTGAGGTCTTCCAGCCGCAGCGCGTCGAGCGGATTGCGCTCGGCCGCCGACGCCGCGGACGCGAGCGCCAGCAGCATAAACAGGGCGCGCATCATTTCGTCCCGCTCCATTGTCCCGACACCGTCAGCGAGACCCGCATCGCGCCGGCGCCGGGCCCGCTCGCCGCTTCCGGCGCGCGCGCCTCGATGGCGTCGACGAACAGATAAGGCCGACCGGTTTCGAGATCGTAGAGCAGGGCCTGCATGTCGGCCTCGGCGATGGTGAGTTCGGCGGTCAGGGAGATCCGGCGCGCGTCGCCATGCGGCGCCACTTCGACCTTCGAGGAAACCAACCGTCCCTTCGCCGACGCCACGACGGCCTCGACGCGCTGTTGCAGCGCCGCGCCGGCGAGCGTGACCGTCCCGGCCTCGAAGAACGGCGAAGCGGCGGGGTCGCGCGCGGCAAGCGGCGCGAGCCGCCGCTCGCGCGCCTGAATCTGCTCCACCTGTTGGTTGAGTTCGGCGACATGGGCTTTGGCCTCGCGCAGCGACAGCGCGACCGAGGCCGCGCCGCCGAGCGCGAAGGCGACGAACGCCAGGATCCCCAGCGCGGACAGCGCCCGTCTGACGGCGGCGTTCATGGCGTCACGGTAAACAACGGCGCGACATGCGCCTCGATGCGGAAGGATTCGCGCTCCTCGCCGCCGCGCGTCGTCGGTGCGGTGAAGGTCGCGCGCGAGAAATGCGGCGATTGCTCGATATGTTTGATCAGCCCGGCGGCGTCGGCGGCGAGGCCGGAAATCTCGACCTTGTCGCCCTTCAGCCGCATCTGCGTCAGATAGGCGTCGTCAGGCAGCGCGCGCGCAAGCGCCTCCAGCACCACGACGGCCGACGGGCTGGCGCGCTTGCGCGCATCGAGCGCCTGCGCGGCCGGGTCGTCGCTGGCGTGCTGACGGCGCAGCAGCGCCGCCCGGCGCTGGTCGAGGCTCGCGCTCAACGTGTCGGCTTGCCCGCTCAAGGCGGCCCCGAGCGTCGTTTGCGCCGCCAGCGCCGCCACGCCGCACGCAAGCGAAACAGCCAGCGCCGCCGCCAACCAAAAGCGGCAACGCGCCTGCCGCGCGGACGCGCGCGCGCGTTTGGCGGCGACCGCAATCGGGGCCGCGCCGTCCTCACGCGCGGTGGTCACCAGCACGGCCTCGGCGGCGACCTCCAGCAGCGGGGCGAGCGACACGCGCTTCGTCGCCGCGATCGTGACGAGGATGCGGTCGACGCCCGCCGCCTTCGGCGCGCCGCAGCCGAAACAGGCCTCGCCCGCCCGCCACGGCGTCAGGCGGTCGATCTGCGCGCGCACGACGCCATCCAGGAACTCGCCGGCGCGGGCGGGCAGTTCGAGCTCGCGAAACACGAAGCGCTGCGGCGCAAGGCGAAACTCGACCTGCGCGCCCCGCAATGACGGCTCAGCCTTGGCCGCCTGGAATTGCAATCGCCCGGCCTCGATGCGGCAAGCGCCGGCGGGGCTCAGCAGCGTTCCGTCCGCTTGCTCGACGAACAGAATTCCGCGGCGCGGCAGCAGCCGCTCGCCAAGGCTGACAAAGCCCTGCGCCGCATCGGTCAGACGCGCGTCGAACCAATGCGTCAGCGCGCTCGGCGCGCCAGAGGCGCCAAGCTGGTCAGCGAGGCGGATCGGCTGCGACAACTTCGACCCCTCCCGTCAACCAATTGACCCCGATATGATAGGCCGCGCCCGGCCGCGCCAGCGCGATCGAGCCGCCGCACGACATGCCGCTCGGCAGAAAGTCGATCGTCGATCCGTTGGCGCGGCCCGAGCAGGTCTCGGCGACGATCGCATCGAACGCGACATCCTGGGGCAACCGCACTTCGCCGGCCCCGGCGCCCGACACGACCTGACGGTTCGCGCTGTCCAACCGCGTTTCGACGCGCCCGCGCGTGCGCAGCGCGGCGTTGCGGTCGGCCTTCAACAGCGCGGCGATGTTGAGCGCATAGGCCTGCAACTGCGGCCGCGTCGTGCCGCTCGGCCAGTGCGGCAACGCCAGCGCGGCGAGCATCGCCACGATCGCGAGCACCGCCACCGTCTCGATCAGCGTGAAGCCCGCCTCGCCCGCCGCCACGCCGCTCACCGCGCCGCGCTGGTGATGAGATGCGCGTCGCCGCCGCCCTGTTGGCCCGAGGGGCCATAGGAGCCGATCTCATAAGGTCCGTGCTCGCCGGGCGTCTTGTAGACATAAGGGTGGCCCCAGGGATCGGCGGGCGCCTTCTCGCTCTTCAGATAGGGGCCGTTCCAGCCGTCGTCGCCGGCCGGACGGCGCACCAGCGCGTCCAATCCGTCGCTCGGGTTCGGGTAATGCCCGTTGTCGAGATAGTAGAGGTCGATGGCCGCCGACAGGCTCTCGATCTGGATCTTCGCCGTTTTCACCTTGGACTCGGCGAGATAGTTGAGCACGCGCGGACCGACCAGCCCCATGATGAGGCCGATGATCGTGATGACCACGAGCATTTCGATCAGCGTGAACCCGGCTTCGCCGTCTTCGGCGTTCCGCTTCGTGCGCATCCTTCACTCCACCATCTGATTGACCGAAAGCAGCGCGGTCATCACCGACACGATGAGGCCGCCCACGATCGTGCTGATGACGATGATCGACGCGGGGCCGACAACGCCGACGATGCGGTCGATGCTGCGATCGAGCCTGGCCTCGTAATAGTCGGCGACGCGGGCGGCGAGCATCGGCAGTTGATTGGAATCCTCGCCGAGCCGCAATGTCCTGACCGCCATCGCGGGCAGCAGCGCCGCGCCGCTCAGCGCATCCGACAATTTACCGCCCCTTCGCACGCTGTCGACGACCTGCGACCAACGCCGCTCCGCCCCGGTCGCCGACATGACGTCGACCAGGATTCGCAACGCGGCCGATAGCGTTACGCCGCCACCGAGCAATAGCCCGAGATTGCGACAGAACAATATCGTGCGGTGGTGCTCGAAAGCCCGGCCGATCAGCGGCGCCCTCCCTGCCTGTTCGATCAGGCGGGCGCGCGTCGCGGGGCTGCGCAGCGCCAGCCCGAGGGCGAGGCCAAGCGCGGCGGCGACGGCCGCATATATCGCGCCGTTCTCGCGCAGTGCGGCCGAGAGCGACAGGAAGGTCGCCAGCACCGGATCGGGCTTGGCGTGGAAATCGCTGAACACGGAAGCGAATTGCGGCAGCACGAAGGTGAGGAAGAACACCAGCACGGCCGAGGCCGCGAGCAGCAGGAAAGCGGGATAGCGCAGCGCGTCGAAGATGCGCCGCCGCAGCGCCGCCGCGCGGGCGCGTTCGGCGGCGAGCGCTTCCAGAATCGAAGGCAGCATCGCGGTCTGCTCGCCCAGGCCCACCAGCGCGAGATAGAGCGGGGGAAACACGTCCGGGCGCGCGCCGAGCGCTTCGGCCAGGCTTTGCCCGCCGAGCACCGCCTGCAACAGGCCGGCGACGATGACGCGCATGCGGCCCAACTCCCGGTCGCTCGCCATCAGGTCGAGCGCGTCGTTGATGCGCGCGCCGGTGCGCAGCAGCAGCGCCAGATCGCGCGAAAATACGGTGACGTCCTCGGGACGCGGCAGCGCGCCGCGCCGCGCGGCCGCAGGTTTCGCCAGCGCCGGCGCGTCGCTGTCGATGGGGATGAGGCCGAGGCTCAGCACGCGCTCGACGACGAGATCGGCGCTGGCGACGTCGACGCTGCCGCCGACGATCTCGCCCTTCGCCGTCATGGCGCGATAGCTGAAGCTCGGCATGGCGCTACCTGATCGCCGCGATGCGCAGCGCCTCGGCGACCGAGGTGACGCCCGCGCGCGCCTTCGCAATCGCGTCCGCCGTCATCGTGGCCATCCCTGAGCGCAGGGCCGCCTGCTCGATGGCGTGTGAATCGACGCCCGCGCGCACCTGCTCACGCGCCTCGCCCGCCACCTCAAACGCCTCAAACACGCCGATGCGGCCGCGAAAGCCGCCGCCGCCGCATCGTTCGCACCCCTTGGGTTCGCACACCGTGTCGCCAGGCCCGACGCCGATCAGCGTCAGTCGCGGGTCGCGCGCGACATCCTCCGGCGTCAAACGCCGGCTTGTCTTGCAACGCTCGCACAGCACGCGCACCAACCGCTGCGCCACCACGAGCCGCAGCGTCGATTTAAGCAGGAACGGTTCGACGCCGAGGTCGATCAGCCGGGGCACCGCGCCCGAGGCGGTCTCCGTATGCAGCGTCGTCAGCACCAGATGTCCTGTCAGCGCGGCGTGAACGGCGATATGGGCGGTCTCGGCGTCGCGCACTTCGCCAATCATGATGATGTCGGGGTCCTGCCGCACGAAGGCGCGCATGGCGGCGGCGAAACTGAGCCCGACGGAGGTCTTCACTGGCACTTGCACGATTCCGGCGATCTCGTATTCGATCGGGTCCTCGATGGTGAGGATCTTCACGGCCGGCGAATTGAGCGCGCTCAGCAAAGTGGCGAGGGTCGTCGTCTTGCCGCTGCCGGTCGGGCCGGTGACGACAATCATGCCGTTAGGAAAATCGAGCGCGCGGCGGATGCGCGCCTCGTCGGGCGGCTGAAACCCCAGCTTTTCAATGTCGAGCAGGCCGCGATCACGCGGCAGCAGACGGATGACGGCGGACTCGCCATGCTGGGTCGGCAGCGTGGCGACGCGCACGTCGACCTCGATGCGCCCCGCCTTGAGCCGCGCGCCGCCGTCCTGCGGCAACCGGCGCTCCGCGATGTTGAGGCCGGCCAGAATCTTGATGCGCGAGATCAGCGCCTGCGGCGGCGCCCCCGCCGGGGCGGCGACCGCGCGCAACACGCCGTCGACGCGCATGCGAACGGAGAGGCCCGCGCGGGTCGGCTCGATGTGGATGTCGCTCGCGCGCAGATCGACGGCTTTCTCCACCAGCGCGTCGAACGCCCGCACCACCGGCGCGCCGCTGGCGAGATCGCGCAGATTGTCGAGACTTTCCTCCTCGGCCGCGCCGCGCGTCGGCGCGTCCTGCGATGCGACCGCGCCAGGGCGGGCGTCGAGCGCGCTGGCGATGTCCTCGAACGAGGCGACGACGATCCGCGGCTTGGCGTCGAGCGCGATCTCGGCCGCGCGCAGCGATTCCGCGTCGCCGGGGTCGGCCATCGCGACGCAGGCGCGGCCATCGGTGCCTTTGAAAGGAAAGATCACGGATTCGCGCAGGAACCGCTCGCTGAAGCCATCGCCGAGCGAAGGCGCCGAGGTTATCTCAGCCAGCGTCGCGCGTTCCAGCCCCAGGCTCTGCGCCACCTCGTCGGCGAAATCCTGCGCCGAGAGATCGCTGGCCTCGAACACGGCGCGCATCGACAGCCGCGATGGAGACGCGCCTTGCGTCAGCCCGGCGCGCTCCGCCGCCACGAGACCGCGCGCCGCCAACGACGCGAACACGCGCAATGCAGGCGTAGAGGACATAGACGCGGCATCACTCATCTACGATGAACTCTTCATGACATATTTGCTACAGAGCGATGAAACTACGAGCTTTTGTTTGCTTGACATCAGATAGGCTTTAATGGTTTTTCCGCCCGCGTACAACGTTCCGTCAACTGTTCGGAACATTTTGGGGCGAATGGTTGTGAGAAGCGCAATGCGCGCCGGTTTGATCTGCGCCGTGGCGCTCGTTAGCGTCGCCGGCTGTTCTCCCGCCTATTTGCAACAGCGCGGCGACGAGCCGCAGAACGCGGCCGATGTGGTTCGGTCGGCGGATTTGCGCCCGCGCTTTCCCACGCCCGTGCGCGAGAGCGACGCGGCCGGAGCGAAAGCCGGCGGGTTCACGTTGTTTGGCTCCGCAGAGCCGTCGCCGCGCGTAGAGGCTCTGGCGGCGGCCGACGACGCCGCGCCGGAATCGCCCGACGGCTATACCCTCAACTTCGACAACAGCCCCGTGGCCAATGTCGTCAAAGTGGTGCTCGGCGACATTCTAGGCCTTCGCTACACCATCGACGCGCGCGCGCAGGGGGCGATCAATCTCTCCTCCAATCGCCCCATCGCCAAGCGGGACCTGCTGTTCGTATTGGAGAGTTCGTTGCGCGCCAATAATCTGGCGATGATCAAGGACGCGGGCGGCTATCGAATTACCGCGCTCGGCGAAGCCGGCGCGTTCGGCGCCACCGACCGCGCCGATTCCGCCGAGGCGGGCAAGCCCGGCTACGGCATGACCGTCATCCCGCTGCACTATGTCTCCGGCCCGACAATCGTGAGATTGCTGGAGGGGTTTTCGACCCGGCCGGGCGCCGTGCGCGCCGACCCCTCCGGACGTCTCATGCTGGTCGTGGGCGCCAGCGACGAGCGGCGTATGGCGATGGAGACGGTGCGCCAATTCGATGTTGACTGGATGCGCGGGCAATCGGTCGGGCTGTTTCCCATTCGCAACGGCAATTCGACGGCGATCGCGAGCGAACTGGAGAAGATCATGGATTCGGGCGAGGCGGGCCTTGGCCACGGCCTCGTCAAAATCCAGGATGTCGCGGCGCAGAACGCGATTCTCGTCGTCGCCGCGCGCCCGCCGTTGCTGGCGGCGGCGCAGCGCTGGACGCAGCGGCTCGACGCGCGCAATCTCTCAGGCGCCGGCGTGCATGTTTATAAAGTGCGCTACGGCGACGCCAAGCAGATGGCGCAATTGCTGAATTCGATGTTCGGCTCCAGCGGCGCCACGGGCGAAAGCGACGCCAATCAACTGGCGCCGGGCGCCGGCGCGAAACAGCTCTCGGCTTCGGATCGGCTGACCGGCGGGCGACCCCAGACTCCGGGAAACAATAGCGCCGCCGCCGGCGGCGGCGGTTTCAACAACGCCGCCGCGACCGGCGCCGGCGCGACGGGGGCGAATTCGCCATTCGGCGGCTTGCAGACCGCGGCGCTCAATTCGGCCTTCGCCTCGGCGGGGCAGGGGACGGAGAATTCTGTGCTCCCCGGCGTCCGCATCACGGCGGACACAACCAACAACTCACTGCTCGTCTACGGCAGCGCCGAACATTTTCGCGTCGTCGAGCGCGCCTTGCAGCAGATCGACCGGCCCAAGGCGCAGGTGGCGATCGACGTGACTATCGCCGAAGTGGCGCTCAACGACCAGCTCAACTACGGAGTGCAGTTCTACCTCGCCAATCACATCAACATGGCCTCGGCGGGCTTGACCGGGACAGGGCAGGCGTTGACCAACGCCGACGCGCCGTCCGGCTTCAATATTCTCATCGGCCACAACGCCACGCCGCACGTCATCATCAATGCGCTCCACCAACTGACGGACGTGAAAATCCTGTCCAATCCGTCGCTGATGGTGCTCGACAATCAGGAGGCGACGCTCGAAGTCGGCGATCAGGTCCCGGTCTCGACCGGCAGCGCCACGGTGCTGAGCGCCAACAACGCCGTCGTCAACACCATCGACTACAAGAACACCGGCATCATCCTGGACGTCATTCCGCGCGTCAGTCCCGACAATACGATCCAACTTTCCATCAGCCAGGAGATCAGCAACGTCGTCGATAATTCCGTGGCGAGCGGCGGCGCGAATTCGACTTCGCCGACGCCGACGATTTCCGAACGCAAGGTCAAGAGCGAAATCACGGTGACCAGCGGTCAGATGGTGATGCTGGCGGGTCTCGTCGCCGACACGCAGACGAAGACGCGCTCCGGGATTCCGGTGTTCGATCAACTGCCGCTGGTCGGCGGCGCCTTCGGCTCGACCGGAAAGCAGATCCAGCGCACCGAACTCATCATCCTCATCAAACCCCAGATCGTGCGCGACGGCGTCGACGCCTCGCGCGTGGCCGAGCAATTGCGCGCCAAGATGCGCGGCGGCCGCATCGACGCGGTGGCCATTCCGGGCGCCTTGCAGATCAACGCGAGACCCTGACTTGGCGGCGACGATCTATGCGGTTGCGGTTGGGGCCGCGCTCGCGCTTCTGATGCTCGCCATCGCCGTGTCCGACTGGCGCCGCTTTCGCGTGCCCGATCGCCTTGTCGCGCTGGCGCTGGTGTTGCGCGTCGTCGATTTGCTGGTCGCCGGGCCGGGTCCGCGCGGCGAAGCGCTGCTGGAGGCGAGCCTTCGCGCGGCGACGATGGCGGGGCTGTTGTGGCTGTTTCGCGTTCTCTATCGGCGTTTGCGCGGGCGAGACGGATTGGGGCTTGGCGACGTGAAACTGGCGGCGGTGGCCGGCGCGTGGGTCGATTGGCCGCTGCTGCCGTTCGTCATCGAATTTGCGGCGCTGTTTGGTCTGGCGCTCGCGCTCGTTAGCGCGCTTCGCGCTGGGCGCGGCTTGCGCGCCGACACAAAACTACCATTTGCCGTCGGCTTCGCGGCGGCGATATTTGTGGGTTGGCAGATTCAGCGTCTCTGCCTCTGAGTCTGCCTGACAATCGTAGGTGGGAACCCACGCCACGGCGCGGCGACGCGCTTCGTTGAGTTCGTCGAGCGTCATTTTAGCCCCGATGATGTCGCGCATGGCTTCCCAATGCGCGCGCCGGTCATGCGGCGCGTGCGCGGCGGCCAGATCCAGCCATTTCTCCGCCTCGACCGGCTCCTCCACCACCCCCTGTCCGCGATCGTAGAGCTGTCCCAGCATGAACTGCGCGGTCGGCTCGCCCTGCTCGGCGGCGCAGCGATACCAGCGCGCCGCCTCTTCGTAGCTCTTGGGAACCCCAAGTCCATATTGATACTGATAGCCCAGAAAACTTTGCGCCACCGCCTGGCCGGCGCGGGCGTCCGCGAGCAACAGCGACGCCGCCCGGCCATAATCGCCGCGATAATAGGCGCGCTCGCCCGCTTCCGACGCTTGCGCCGACGCCGACGCGCTCAGCGCCATCGCCATCAGGATAGTTCGCCCACGCGCGCGCATACGCCCCTCGTTCTCTTGTCATTTCCCGCCAGCAGCGCCTCGCGCCGGCGAACATCCATTCCGCTCCTATTCCGCCAATATGACAATCGTGTCGCAAACGCCCGCGCGCGCGCCGTCGTCACTCGGCCGGAAACGCCGCGCCGCAGCGTCATGCGCGCGTCAAGATTGCCCGCCCGAGCCACGCCGCCGCCGCGCAGGGGCGCCTAAGCGCATGTAAGCGTTGAAGTCCCCGTGACTCAAATATGAGACAGTACGTTCGCAGGAAAGCCAACAGACCTACACGCTGAGCCGATAGGTTGAGGAGGTTGTCCTCACAGACAGCTGGGGCATTTCTCAACAACAGAGGCTTGGTATGAGAACGAGGGAACTGTGTAAGCGGCTGCGCGACGGCGCGGTCGTTACAACCACCATTCTGGGGCTACTCGGCGCGCAAGGCGGCAGCGCTTTCGCCGAGTCGGGCGATCGCCACGGCGACCGCGACGGCGGCGCCAGGACGCCGATCAAACACGTCATCATCATCATCGGCGAAAATCGCTCGTTCGATCACGTCTACGCCACCTACAAGCCGCGGAACGCCAACGAGACGGTCTCCAACCTTCTGTCGAAGGGCATCGTGAAGGCCGACGGCACGCCCGGCGTCAACTACGCCAAAGCCGTGCAGAAGCAGGCTTCCGATTTCGTGACTTTCGAGCTTGCGCCTTCGGGCCCCGCTTATGCGACGTTGCCGCCCGCCGTCGCCGGCGGACCCGGCACGCCCTACGGTTGCCAGGAGATCGGCGTCACCACCGGCGCGAATTGCGACAGCCCGGCCAACGAAGCCGCTGTGCTCAAGGTCGAGAACGGCCTAGACGATGAATACGTCAAATATCTGCTGACCGGCGGCCTCGGCGCGATCGTCGCCCATAAGCCCGATCCGCGCGTCAGCTACAACGGCCATGACGCCAGCCATCTGCCTTCGGGTCCGTTTCAGATCACATCGGCGACCCATCCCTACGACGCCTACGACGCGAGCCCGGTGCATCGCCTGTTTCAGATGTGGCAGCAGCTTGATTGCGACGCCAGCCACGTGACCGAGGACAATCCGTCGGGTTGCCTCGCCGATCTGTTCCCCTGGGTCGAGACGACCGTCGGCGCCGGATCGAACGGCAAGGCGCAGCCGGCAAACTTCACCAACCTGACGACGGGCGAAGGCTCGACGTCGATGGGCTTCTACAACGTGCAGAACGGCGACGCGCCTTATCTGAAGGCGCTGGCCGACTCCTACACCATGAGCGACAACTACCACCAGGCCGCGCTCGGCGGCACTGGCGCCAACCACATCATGCTCGGCGCGGGCGACGCCATGCCGTTCACCGACGGTCAGGGCAATCTCGCCACGCCGCCGCACAATCCGGTCAACCCGCAGGCGCCGGGCGCCCCGCCGAACGGGACTTCCGCGCTGTCGGAAATCGAGGACCCGACGCCGCAGCCGGGCACGAACAACTACTACACCCAGGACGGCTACGGCGGCGGCGGCTCGCCGACGGCGACGGCGCCCAAAGCCAGCTACGGCGGCGGCTCCTATGTCGGTTGCGCCGACAGGCAGCAACCCGGCGTCGCGGCGGTGCAGGATTATCTCACGAGCCTGAAGCCGCAGATCAAGCCGAACTGCGACGCGGGCGCCTTCTACCTCGTCAACAACTACAATCCCGGCTATTTCGGCGACGGCTCCAACGCCTATACCGATACGAACGCGAACAACTATGTGTTCACGATCCCGCCGTCGACGCTGCGCAACATCGGCGACGAATTGAACGACAAGCGCATCTCCTGGGCCTATTTCGGCGACCAGTGGAACATCTACAAGAACGACAAGTATCAGTCGAACCCGCGGGACGTCTATTGCAACATCTGCAACTGGGCGCAATATTCCACCTCGATCATGACCAACCCGAGCGCGCGCGCTGAGCATCTGCGCGACACGACGGACCTCTACGCCGGCATCAAGAGCGGCGAGCTGCCCGCGGTGTCGTATGTTAAGCCGAGCGGTCTGGTCGACGGTCATCCGGCGTCCTCCAAGCTCAACCTGTTTGAAGGATACGTCGCCAAGATCGTGGAGGGCGTGAAAGCCAATCCCAAGCTCTGGGACGATACGGCGATCTTCGTCACGTTCGACGAGGGCGGCGGTTACTGGGACTCGGGATACGTGCAGCCGCTCGACTTCTTCGGCGACGGCACCCGCATTCCGATGATCGTCGTGTCGAAATACTCGATCGGCGGCCATATCAGCCACGAATACACCGATCACGCCTCGACGCTTAAGTTCATCGAGGCCAATTGGGGTCTTTCGCCGTTGACCCACCGCAGCCGCGACAATTACCCCAACCCGATCGTCAAGAGCGACAACCCCTATGTGCCCACCAACTCGCCGGCCATCGGCGATATGATGGACATGTTCAAGTTCTCGAAGCATTGAGTCGATCCCGGCGCGCATCCTTCGCGGCGCGCGCCGACACGATAACGTCACGTTAATTGTTTCAGGCTCCCGCCGGGCGCACCGCCCGGCGGGAGTTATTGCGTGAAAGGGAAGAGCGCGTCCGATCGCGGCTTCACATTGATTGAGACGCTGGTCGCGTTGGCGGTGCTGGCCGCGGGTTTGGCGGCCATAGGGCAGCTCGGCTTCCAAACGGTCGCCGCCGCCCGTCGCGCCGAAACACGGCTTTTTCTCACCGCGACCGCGCGCAAGGCCTATGCCGCATTGCCGGAAGGGCGCGCGCTTGGGCAGGCCACGCTCAGCGGCGAAATCGACGGCGCGGCGTGGCGATTGCAATCCTCGCCCTTCGCCTTCGCCGCGCCCGGCGCGCCGCCCAACCCCGCCTGGACGCCGCAGGCGGTGCGGCTCATCGTCGCCGGCCGCACTGGCGGCGAGATCGTCGTTGACACCATCCGTCTGCGCCCGACGGGAGCGGCCCGATGAGCGCGTCGCGCGACGGCGAGGCGGGTTTCACGCTGCTGGAGGCGCTGTCGGCGGTCGCCATAACAGCCTCGATCCTGGCCGGTCTCGGCGCCGTCGCCGGCCAATGGCTGCCCAACTGGCGGCACGGCTTCGTCGCGTTGCAGAATGCCGATATTGTCGGTCTGAGCCTCGATCGGATTGTTGAAGACGTCGCCGCCGCCGAATACGCGCGACTCGACGGCGGGCAGGGGGCGCCGTTGTTTCGCGGCGAGACCGACGCCGTCGCCTTCGTGCGCCAGGCGATAGGGCCGGGCGCGACGCCACGGCTGGAAATCGTCAGGATCGGCGCGAGCCCGACCCAACAGGGCGTGGAGTTGCAACGCTCGCACGCCGTGTTTGCTCCCGGCGCGGTGGTCGCCTTCCATGACGCTGCGACGCTTTTGCGCCCGCCGTTTCGTCTCGCCTTCAATTATGCGGGACCCGATGGCCAATGGCGGCCTGCCTGGATCAACGAGGCGAAACTGCCGCGCGCGGTGCGGCTGCGCGTTCTCAACGAGAATGGTGCGCTCGTCGCCTCGACGGCGTTCGCGTTGAAAGTGACCGCCGCGCCGGAGATCGCCGCGCAGCCCACCGCCAAAGCCGCGGACACTCCGCCCGATGCGGTCAATCAATGACATCCGGACGCGCCGACGACGGTTTCGTTCTCATCGCCGTGCTGTGGATGCTCGCCGCCCTGGCGGCGCTGGCCTCGGCTTATGCGGTCTACGCCGCGCGCACCGCGCCAAGCGCCGCGCTGCCGGAGGAGCGATTGCGGGCGGAGGCGGCGTTGCGCGCCGGCGTTGAACTCTGCGCCTTTCGCCAGCTCGCCTGGCCCAAACCCGCCCGCCCCGACGCCGGCGCGTTTTCGACGCAGGTGGGAACGAGCCGCCTCGATGTCGTTTATCGCTCGGAAAGCGCGCGGATCGACCTCAACGCCGCGCCGCGCGCGGTGTTGGCGGGCCTGTTTCAGCAATTGGGCGCCACGGGCGCCAACGCCGGCTTTCTCGCCGACCGCATCGTCGCCTGGCGCGGTCGGTTGAAGGACAGCGAGCGCCGCCAGGAGGCGGCGATCTACGCCAAGGCGGGGCTTTCCTACGGGCCATTGGGCGCCCCATTCGACAATGCGCTCGACATCGCGCTGCTGCCAGGCATGTCGCCGGCGCTGGTCGCGCGGGCGTTGGGCTTCGTCACTGTATTTGGCGCCGCCAAGATCGATCCGTTGATCGCCGACACGGTCGTGCTCGCCGCCCTTCCTGGCATGACGCCGCGGATCGCCAATAATTTTCTGAAAGCCCGCGACGGCGCAAGGCCCGACGCGGCCGCGCTCGCGCAATTGGCGGGCCCGGTCAAGGATTTGGTTGGCCTAGATCCCAGCGACTATGTGCGCGCCGAGATCGTCGTGAACCTGAACGGACGGCTTTTGCGCGCGGACGTCGTGCTGAAGCTGACGGAAGGCGCGCCGGCGCCATATGAAGTGGTGTTTTGGCGCGACGATTTCGACGGGGCGGGGAGCTAAGGCTGTACGAGAGACGAGCGTGGCCGTCATTTGATCGCCACGAAACATTCGCGCGCCCGTCAGCCCTAGCAGCTAGCGAACACTCTGCGTGCATTACGCAGGGGAGAACCGATCATGACGATCAACTTGTGGAACGCGACCGCTGTGGGGGCCATCGCGGCCGCTTTGTGCGCCGGCGCACCGGCGAAGGCCGATGACGACCGCGACGACAGCCGCATCAAACACGTTCTGCTGATCAGCATTGACGGCATGCACGCCGTCGATTTCGCCAATTGCGCCCATGGCGTCAACGGCGGCAAGCCTTATTGCCCGACGCTCGCCAAGCTCGGCGCGCACGGCTACAGCTACACCGAGACTTCGACCTCGCGTCCTTCCGACTCCTTTCCTGGCCTGACGGCGCTCGTCACCGGCGCTTCGCCCGCCACCACCGGCGCATTTTACGACGTCAGCTACGACCGTTCGTTGTCGCCGCCCGCCAAGACGACGCCTTACGGCATCGTCGGCGGCGCCAATCTCTGCCCGGGCACGGTTGGCGCCCAGATCGGCTATGATGAACAACTCGATGTCGACTACACGAAACTCGACGCGGGCGGCGGCATCGACCCCAGCTATCTGCCGCGCGACCCCAACAACGGCTGCGCGCCGGTCTATCCGCACAGCTTCATCCGCACCAACACGATCTTCGAAGTCGTCAAAGCCGCCGGCGGCTACACCGCCTGGATGGACAAGCATCTATCCTACGAGTTGGTGAAGGGGCCAAGCGGCCAGGGCGTCAATGACTTCTGGGCGCCGGAGATCAATTCGAGCCCCGTCGGCCTCAATGTCACGCGCATTCCCTCGCTGAGCTGCAACCCGCTGCCGGACCAGACCGCCGTCGCGGCCGACAAAGCCTACACCGACAGCTTCGCCAACGTGCAGTGCTATGACGCCTACAAGGCGCAGGGCATCCTCAATGAGATCGACGGCAAGGACCATTCGGGCGCGGCGAACACTCACGTTCCCACTTTGTTCGGCATGAACTTCCAGGCCGTCAGCGTCGGCCAGAAGCTGGTCGAAAAGTCGACGGGCGTTCATGGCGGCTATCTCGATGGGGCAGGAACGCCGGGCGCCGCCCTGATGGGTCAAATCCAGTTCGTCGACAATGCGATTGGGCATATGGTGTCGGAACTGGCCATGCGCGGCCTCACGGAGTCCACCGCGATCATTATCACCGCCAAACACGGCCAATCCGCCATCGATCCCCAGAGCGTGCTGCGCATCCCCGCCGACGATCCGACCAAGGCGGCGCCCTCCAGCCTGCTCAACACGACGCAGGCGCTTGAAGACGACGTGGCGATGCTCTGGTTGGCCGACCGCAGCGCGGCGGGCCTCGCCAGCGCCGTCGCCACGCTTGAGGCGAACCGCGTCAAGATCGGCGCGGACGGCGGCAAGATCCTCTATGGGCCGCAGCTTGCGCTGCTGTTCAATCCCAACATCGCGAGCACGCCGGATATCGTGGTTCTGCCGAAAGTCGGTGTCGTCTACACCGGGGGAACCAAGAAAGTCGCCGAGCACGGCGGCTTCGCGCTTGACGACACCAATGTGATGCTCGTCGTCTCCAACCCGCGCTTCGAGGCGAAGACTTACACGACCCAGGTCCAGACCGCGCAGGTCGCCCCCACCGTCCTCAAGCTGTTGGGCCTGAAGCCGATGCAGCTTGACGCCGTGAGGGCTGAAGGCACTGAACTGCTGCCGGGCTTCTGATCGCTTCACGCTAAGGTTCGACGTCCGGCCGCCCGGCCGGGCGTCGACTCGCTCCCGGGCACGCCTCGCGTCAAAGATCGAGCCACAGCAGGCCGCTCGACGGGCGCGCGAGGCAGATCAGCGCTTTGCCGGCAGCCGGCGCATCCAGCGGTTCGTCGGCGTAACTGACCTCGCCTTCCAGCACATCGCAGGCGCAGGTGTTGCAAATGCCAGCGCGGCAACTGAACTCGGGCGTCAATCCCTGCAATTCGGCGAATTCGAGCAGCGTGCCCTTGAAATCGCCCCACGCCGCCGACTTGCCGCTGCGCGCGAAGACGACGTGGCCGACCGAACCACGCGGGCGCTCGATCTTCGGCAATGGTTGCTCCGGCGCGCTCGGCTGCGGCTCGAGCACGGTCGCTGGACCGAAGAATTCATATTTGATCCGGGCCTTGGCGACCCCGAGCGAAAGCAAGGCGGCATAGATCGCCTGCATGAACCCAGGCGGCCCGCACAGGTAGAAATCATAATCGTCGAGCGGCAGAAGTCGTTGCAGCCATTCGCGCGTGACGACGCCCTTGTGCTCGAAACGCCCGGCCGCGACGTCGTCCGAAGTCGGCTCGCGGTAGATGAAGAACGTCCGCAGCGTCGGATGGCTCTGAGCCAGCGCGGACATTTCATCGCGCAACGCATGCACGCGCCCGTTCTCGCAGGCGTGGACAAAATAGGACGCGCGCCCCGACGCGGCGAGCCGATGCGCCATGCTGACCATCGGCGTCAATCCGACGCCGCCGCTGAGCAGCACGACCGGCCGCGCGCTCGCCTCGTCGAGCACGAACGCCCCGCGCGGCTCCAAGCTGTCAATCACCGCACCTGTTTCGACGGCGTCGTGCAGATAATTGGAGGCGCGCCCCGGCGGCGTGTCCGGCGCATGGGGCGGCGCGGGTTCGCGCTTGACGGTGATCCGGTAGCTGGCGCGATCGTCGGGACTGCTGGAGATCGTGTAGGTGCGCACAAGGTCGCCGGGCAGGCGCAGCGTCAGGAATTGGCCGGGCCGGAACGAGGCCAGCGCGGCGCCGTCGCAGCGCGCGAGACGGAACGATGTGATGGTCTCGCTTTCGACGGTTCGCTCGACGACGCGAAAGGCCGTGTAGCCTCCGCCTGATGCGGCATTGTCCTGCACGATCGCGCTCATGCGGTCTATTCGACGGCGACCCTCGTCGCCGCTTCGCTCGCGATCAACTTGTCGAGCTGACGACGGAAGCGCAGCGGACCGGCGTCGATCGCCAGATCGAGCGGCCGAACGCGCGGGGTCTTGAGCCCGACATTGCAGGCTTCGAGCACCGCCTTGTCCTCCATGAAGGCGGCGCGCACGCCTTGCGCCATCATGTTCGACACTTCGGCGCTGTTGGGTTGGACGTTGCGGATCTGCAGGTAGAAGTAGCGCGTGTTGTCGCCATCGACCGGCGTCATGAAATTGTAGGAATGCATGATGAAGGCGTCGTCGGGCTGGGGCTTGCCGACGCCGCCTTTGCCCACCGGAGTGAAATAGGCGACGATCTTGGCGTGGCTCGGAAAACGTACTTCGTAGTGCTGCAACCGATCGCTTCGCCCCTTGAACGGGACGAGCGGCTGGTAGAGCGGCGCCACGTCCTGATCGAACATCCAGCGCCAGACGGTGACGCCATCCGGCGCCATCGTCACATTGAGCGGCGTATCCTCCGTTCCCTTGGCGGCGAAGCTTGTCTGATGCACCCAGGCGACGTGGCTCGGATCGAGCAGGTTGTCAGTGATGAGCAGATAGTTGCAGGCGATGTCGATCGGGTCGCCGCGGCTGACGCCCCAGGCGGGATCGTCATAGTGCTCGATTGCAAAAATGGCGTTGACGTCGGCTTGCGACGGTTCGCCCATCCACATCCAGACAAGCCCATAGCGCTCGGCCACGGGATATGACTTCACCTGCGCGCCCGATGGCGCGCGCGCCTGGCCCGGAGCCCACATGCAGGCGCCTTTCCGATCAAACACCATGCCATGGTAGCCGCACTCGACATTGTCGCCTTTGAGACGGCCCATCGACAGCGGCAGCTTACGATGCGGGCAAGCGTCTTCGAGCGCGACAGGTTCGCCGGCCTCGGTGCGATAGACGACGATCTTCTCGCCCAGAACTTGGAGGCGTGCCGGCGTCCGGGTGACCTCGTGGCTCGCCGCGGCGACGTACCAGACATTCCTGAGGTACATGACTGGCCCTCCCTTGCGCGCATTCGCTCCCTAATGTATAGACAATTAACGCCGCTTGTCCAGTCTCGCTCTCGGCGCACAATCAAGGGGAGGCCGCCATGGCGGATTCGCACGAAGTCGCCAATCTTCGCGCCGAGCTTGAAGCGTTGAAGAGCGTGCCCGCCGCCGAAGCGCGCACGATGCCGCCTGCCTATTACACATCAGAGTCGTTCCTGAACCTCGAGCGTGAGGAGATATTCCGCAAGGAATGGATCTGTCTCGGGCATGTGGCGGAGATTTCCAAGCCGGGCGATTATTTCACCACCGAGATCGTCGGCGAGCAACTGCTGGTCACACATGGCGCCGACGGCAAGATTCGCGTACTGTCGAACGTCTGCCGTCACCGGGCCAATGTCGTCGCCAAAGACAAGGGCAATCGCAAGCGCTTCGTTTGCAGCTATCACGCCTGGACCTATGCCGACGACGGCGCCTTGACCGCTGCGCCATTGATGACGGAGTCGCGCGCCTTCAATAAGGAAAAATGCGGTCTGCCGCAATTCGCCACCGAGGTCTGGCAAGATTTCATCTATGTCAATCTCGACGGCAACGCGCTGCCGCTGGCGCCTCGGCTTGAGGCGTTTCTGCCCAACATCAACAACTATCACCATGTCGGGCGCCATCATCAGTTCGTGACTGAGGACGTCTGGAAGACCAACTGGAAATGCCTGGTCGAGAATTTCATGGAAGGTTATCACCTCAGCGTCGCGCATCTAAAGACGCTGCATCCGATGACGCCGACTTCGACCTCCAAGAAAATGCCGGCGCCAGAGGGCATGACCGCCTACACCTCCGGCTATTCGCCGAACTGGCCGGAGCGCGGCCCGTTTCACGAGGATCTCACCGCCGCGGAGCGCCGCTATTCCGTGCTGTTCAGCGTGTTCCCGAATTGCATGGTGTCGATTGTTCCCAACGTGACGCTTTATCTGCTGGTGCGGCCGATCGACGCCGACACCGTGGGCGTCAAGTGGGGGATCGCCGGCAATATTGCCGACCCCAACCATTCCGACGTCATCCGTTACCGCGACCTTTGTTTCGCCTTCAACGCCGAAGACAAGGAGCAACTCGAAGGCGTGCAGAAGGGCATGAAGACGCGCTATCTCCAATCCGGCCCGCTCGCGCCGGCGGATTTCGAGGGCGCAGTCTGGGACTTCTACCAGTATATGGCGTCGAAGCTCGGGCGCGACGGCGACGGTCGACGTTCGGCGAACAAGGTCGCCGCCGAATGACATTCGCCAACGGACTCGGCTGTCGCCTCGATCTCGACGCGCCGGGCAAACGGCTCGGCCATCTCGATCTCACGCATTCGGACAACGTCCATGCGTTCGACGTCATCCCCGCGCCGATCGCGGTCATCGCGCAGGGCGCGGGGCCGACAATCCTGCTGACCGCCGGCAACCACGGCGACGAATACGAGGGTCAGGTGATCCTGCGCCGGCTGTGGGCGGAAACGGCGGCGGAGCGCGTCAGCGGCCGCATCGTTCTCATGCCGGCGTTGAACTACCCGGCCATGCTCGCCGATCGACGCATCTCGCCGCTCGACGACGGCAACCTGAACCGCAGTTTCCCCGGCCGCGCCGATGGCGGGCCGACGGCGGCGATCGCCGATTTTGTCGTGCGGCGGTTGCTGCCGATGGCGCAGGCGGCGATCGATTTCCATTCCGGCGGGCGGCAGACCGAATTCGTGCCCTCCACATTCCTGTGCACCCATGCCGACGCAACCATCACGCGCCGCTCGCTCGAATTGGCGGAGGTGTTCGCCGCGCCGTACATTTACGCGATCCGCGGCGCCGACTCGCCGGCCGGTATGGACCCGCACGCGCACGACGCGGGCGTCGCGATGTTCTCAACCGAACTCTCCGGCGGCGGCGGCGTGAACGTGAAGGCGACCGACATCGGCTATCGCGGATTGCGGCGCGTGTTGCACCATCTTGGAATTCTGGAATGGCGCGACGATGCCCCCGCGCCCGGCGCTTCCCGTCTGCTCGACGGCGTCGACGGCGCGACGACCGTCATGTCGCCAATCACCGGAATTTTCGAACCGTTCCACGAACTCGGCGCGCAGGTGCAGGCCGGCGCGCCGGCGGGGCGCGTGTGGGCGTTGGAGGAGATCGACCGGCCGCCGGAAATCCTGCCCTTCCAGGGCGACGGCGTGGTCGCCGTGCGCCGTGCGCCGGCGCGCGTCGTGCGCGGCAGTTTTGTCTACGTCGTGACGCCAGAGCTTTCGCGCGAAGCTTTGTTGCGGCTTCGCGCGTGACTCGCGTGGCGCCCTTGGCGACGTTTTCTTGAGGCAAGCCGTCGCGATGAAGCTGGACAAGTGCGCGCCACAAAATGAGCGCATCAAAGACTACGTGCTGCGCAACATCGAATCCGGACAATGGCCGCGCGATCACAGGATCCCGGCAGAGTCGGAACTCGTCAAGAAATTCAAAGTCAGCCGCATGACCGTCAGCCGGGCCTTGCGTGAACTCGCGCATGACGGTCGCATCCGTCGCTTTCCCGGCCGGGGGAGTTTCGTCAGCGGCGCGCGGCCGAAATCCGAATTCCTGGTCATCCGCAGCATCGCCGAGGAGATCGCCGAACGCGGGCACGTCCATTCGGCGCGCGTGCACGTGCGCAGAAAGGTGAAAGGCGACGATGCGCTGACGGCGGCTTTCAAGCTGCCCAAGGGCTCGTTGCTGTTCCACACCGTGATCGTTCACAGCGAAGGCGGCGTGCCGCTGCTGCTCGAATATCGCTATGTCAACCCGATCCTGATGCCGCACTATCTCGACGCCGATTTTCACAAGCTCACGCCCAATCAGGTTCTGGCGCAGGTCGCTTATGTCAAAGAGGCCGACCATATCGTCGAAGCGGTTCTTCCCGGCGAGCGGGCGCGCAAACTCCTAAAGATCGGCCGCCACGAGCCCTGTTTGCGCGTGTACCGCGCCGCTTCGATCAGCGCCGGTGTGTCGTCGATCGCCTGGTTGACCTATCCGGGAACGCGCTTCCGGCTGAGCAGCAAGTTCATCGGCGCGCCCGAGACCAGCTAGGCCCCGCGCCTCAACTCGCCAACAGGCGCCGCATCGTGGCCACGAATTTGGCGCGGATGGGCGCGCGCGCGACATGCGCCCCATTCTGCACGACCTGCCGGCCGCGCGCGTAAACGCAGTCGATTGAGGTTCGAGCAGAAAATATCCACCGGTCGAGGACGCCGTCCGCGTCGCCGGAGGCGCAATCGAGCATCTCGTCGCGCAGCGTCACGACATCCGCGTCGGCGCCGACGGCGAAGCCGGAGCGGGCGCGCCCGAGCGCGGCGGCGCCGCCGAGGAACGC
>JAGWRL010000249.1 GCA_028876585.1 Pseudomonadota bacterium
CACAAGCTCAACGAGATCGCCAAGGTCGCCGACAAGATCACCATCATCCGCGACGGCTCGACGGTGGAGACGCTCGACTGCCGCGCCGGGCCGATCAGCGAGGGCCGCATCATCAAGGGCATGGTCGGGCGCGAGATGACCGACCGCTACCCCCCGCGCAGCGTCGACATCGGCGACGAACTGTTCCGGCTCGAAGACTGGCGCGTCGATCATCCGCTGCATGGCGGGCGCGAGGTGATCAAGGGGATCAACCTGCATGTGCGGCGCGGCGAGGTCGTCGGCATCGCCGGCCTGATGGGGGCGGGGCGCACCGAACTCGCGATGAGCGTGTTCGGCCACGCCTATGGCCGCAACTTCCGCGGCAAGGCGACGCTCGACGGCCGCGCGCTCGACCTCTCCTCGATCGAACGGGCGATCGCGCAGGGGCTCGCCTATGTCACCGAGGACCGCAAGATGCTGGGCCTCGTGCTGACCGAGGAGGTGCGCACCAACATCACGCTCGCCAATCTCGAAGGCGTGGCGCGTCAGGGCGTGATCGACGAGGCCAGGGAAGTGGCGGTGGCGAGCCGCTACCGCGAGGCTTTGCGCATCCGCACGCCGAGCATCCACCAGCGCGCGATCAACCTGTCCGGCGGCAACCAGCAGAAGGTGGTGCTGTCGAAATGGCTGTTCACCGAGCCGAAAGTGCTGATCCTCGACGAGCCGACGCGCGGCATCGACGTCGGCGCGAAATATGAGATCTACGGCATCATCAACGAGCTGGCCGGGCAGGGTAAGGGCGTGATCGTCATTTCCTCCGAAATGCCGGAGTTGCTCGGCGTCTGCGATCGAATCTATGTGATGAACGAAGGCCGTTTCGTCGATGAGATGCCGGCCAGGGAAGCCAGTCAGGAGAAAATCATGGCGTCGATCATGCGCCAATACGGGGCTCAATCGTGAGCGCGCCCGCCGTCGCCCCCGCCGCGAGCGCCGCCAGCGAGATGCGCTCGGAACTGTGGAAGGACAATCTGCGCGATTACGGCCTGCTGATGTCGCTGCTGCTGATCGTCGCCTTCTTCTATGTCATCACGCAGGACCACGTCTCGGTCGCGCCGGTCAACATCACCAATCTGGTGATGCAGAATTCCTACGTCATCATCATGGCGCTGGGCATGTTGCTGGTGATCGTCGGCGGCAACATCGATCTGTCGGTCGGCTCGATCGTCGGCTTCGTCGGCGCGATCGCGGGTTCGCTGATCGTCTATCAGAAGGTGCCCTATCCCCTGGTCATCGTGATCAGCCTGGCGATCGGCGCGGCGATTGGCGCGGCGCAGGGGGTGCTGGTCGCCTATGCGCGGATGCCCTCGTTCATCGTCACGCTCGGCGGCATGCTGATTTTCCGCGGCCTGACCGGCAACATGCTGCTCGGCCAATTCGTCGGGCCGTTCCCGCGCGGGTTCCAGGACATCGCCTCGGGCTTCCTCCCCGACGTCGGCGATCTCGGCTTTATCAACCAGGCGGTGGGGGATCAGTGGGGCCACATCAAATGGGTGTCGCTGCTGATCGGCGTCGTCGGCGCGCTGGCGATGTTCGTGCTGTCGCTGCGCGGCTGGCTGCGGGCGCGGGCGGAGAACATGGAGGCCGAGCCGCTGGCGCTGCTGCTGGGCAAAAACCTCGTGTTCGCGGCGATCATCGTCGGGATCGCCTATAATCTGGCGCTCTACAAGGGCCTGCCGGTGATCCTGATCATCATCCTGGCGCTGGTGCTGTTCTACGGCTTCGTGACGACGCGCACGGTGATCGGCCGGCGCATCTACGCGCTCGGCGGCAACCGGCTCGCCGCCCAGCTTTCCGGCGTCAAGACCGAGCGGCTGATCTTCCTCACCTTCGCCAATATGGGCCTGCTGGCGGGGCTGGCCGGCATGGTCGTCGCGGCGCGGCTCAATTCGTCGACGCCGAGCGCCGGCAATTCGTTCGAACTCGACGTGATCGCGGCCTGCTTCATCGGCGGCGTGTCGGCGTCGGGCGGCGTCGGCAAGGTGATGAACGTGGTGATCGGCGCGCTGTTCATGGGCGTCATGAACAACGGCATGTCGCTGATCGGGCTGGGCATTTTCTGGCAGCAGGTGGTCAAGGGGCTGGTGCTGCTGCTCGCCGTCGGCGTCGACGTCTATCAGAAGCGCAAGGGCTGAGGGGCCGCGCGCGGCCCCCCAACCGGCTCTAGCGCCCGTATTGCGCCTCGGCCGCCGTCGGCAGGCGGCCGTTCGGCGTCAGATTGTTGACGAGTTGCGGCAGCACCTGCGACAGCCCCTCGACGATCTGCTGCTGGCTCAGTCCGGTGCGCGCCGCCAACTGGCTGAGCACGTCGGCGCCCAGCGCATTGCCCAGATGCGTCGGGTCGATCGGCTGATTGGGGCCATTGCCGACCCAGGAATTGACCTGCGGACCGGCGCCGGCGCTGGCGAGTTTGCCGACCAGGCCGCTGAGGCCGCCGATCAGGCCGCCGCCTTCGAGAAAGCCGCCGCCGCCGGCCGGCGGCGCGGGGGCAGGGGCGGGCGCCTGAGCCTGCGCCGGGGCGCCGCCGCCGAAGAAATGATGCAGCAGCAGCGCGCCGGCGGCGACCGCGATCGGCGTCGCCAGACTGCCGCCGGGAACCGCATCCTGCAACGCGTCGTCGAAAAAGCTCATGTCCGCCTCCTTGAGTAGGGTCGATGTGACCTTAGCGTCTTGTATTTTTCACGCCTATGACGTCAAACCTTCCGCTGCGGCGCATTTGTGGCGCCCGCTTCAGAGGATCGCGTCATGGGTTGGATTGCCTGGATCATACTCGGCCTCATCAGCGGCTTCATCGGCAGCAAGCTGGTCAACAGGTCCGGCTCCGGAATTATGCTGGACATCGTGATCGGCGTCGTCGGCGCGATCGTGGGCGGCTTCATCGGCGCCAAACTCGGGCTTGGCGGCGTCAACGGCCTGAATCTGTGGAGCATTCTGCTTTCGGTGGGCGGCGCCGTGATCGTGCTGTTGATCTACAACGCCATTTCGCGGCGCGCTTAAGGCGCCCGCCAGCGGGCGGCGGAGGACTCATCTGCGTCCTTCGCCTCGACCCAGCCTTCGACGCTCCCATCCATACCTTGGGCGCGTTTCCAGAACGGCGCCCGGGTTTTCATGTAGTCCATCAGGAATTCCGCGGCGGCGAAAGCGGCGCCGCGATGGCTCGACGCGGTCGCCACCATGACAATCTGGTCGCCCGGCGCGAGTCGTCCGTAGCGGTGGATCGCGCGCACGCCCAAGAGCGGCCAGCGTTGGCGCGCTTCCCCGACCACGCGCGCGATCTCGGCTTCCGCCATGCCGGGATAATGCTCGATCTCCAATGCGGCGAGCCGCCCGCCCTCGTCGCGGCAGAGGCCGACGAAGCTGACCACCGCGCCGACGTCGGCGCGCCCGGCGCTCAAGGCGCGCGCCTCGGCGCCGGCGTCGAAATCCTCGCGCTGGACCCGGACCTCCACTCAGCCCCCCGTCATCGGCGGGAAGAACGCGACCTCGCGCGCGCCTCCCAGCGGCGCGTCGGGCTTCACATGGGCGCGATCGAGCGCGGCGCGGATCGTGCGCGGATTCTCGAACGCATGGGCGTAACCTTCGTCGCGCGCGCTGAGCCAGCCGATCAGGTCGGCGACGGTGACGACCTCGGCCGGCGGGTCGATCTCCTCCTCGGCCTTGCCGATGCGCTCGCGCACCCAGGCGAAATACACGGCTTTCATGCGACCTACTCTCCACCGACGTGCTGGTAGCTCGCCTTCATATAGTCCCAGCCGGTGTAAAGCGTCAGCGTCGCCGCAATCCACAACATGCAGATGCCGATGAGATGGGCGCCCGGCACCGCCCTGTCGCCGGCCGGGCCGACGATGAGAAAGCCGAGCGCGACCAGTTGCATCGTCGTCTTCCATTTCGCCACCGCCGTCACCGGCACCGACACGCGCAATTCGGCCAGATATTCGCGCAGGCCCGAGACGAGGATTTCGCGGCACAGAATCACGATCGCCGCCCACAGGCTCGCGCCCGCGATCGCGCCGTCGGCCGACAGCATCAGCAGCGCGGCCGCCACCAAGAGCTTGTCGGCGATCGGGTCGAGCATGCGCCCGAGCGAGGATTGCTGCGACCAGGCGCGCGCGAGGTAGCCGTCGAAGAAATCGGTGATCGCGGCCACGACATAGACGCCGAGCGCGCTCCAGCGCGCCCAGTCCTCGTCGGGCCAGAACAACAGCGCCACGACCACGGGCACGGCGGCGACGCGGCCATAGGTCAGTATATTGGGCAAATTCCAGGCGCGCCGGGCGGGCGCCGCTTTCGTGTCGGCCATGGGGTCCCCAAGTGACAGTTTACCCCCCCGCGCGTCAATAGAGCGGCGCGCCGGTCGCGAAAGCTGGGGATAGACCGCTTCACGCCCGCGTCGCTTGCGCTAAAGCAGAAACCGCCGAAGGAGTGCGCCCATGTCGAACGTTCACGTCGTCAATCACCCGCTGGTGCAGCACAAGCTGACGCTGATGCGCGACAAGACCGTCTCCACCAAGGGCTTCCGCCAGTTGCTCAACGAGATCGGCATGTTGCTGGCCTACGAGGTGACGCGCGACCTGCCGATCGAAATGGTCGATGTCGAGACCCCGATCGCGCGCATGAAGGCGCCGTCGATCTCGGGCAAGAAACTGGTGTTCGCGCCGATCCTGCGCGCCGGCGTCGGCTTTCTCGACGGCATGCTCAATCTGGTGCCGAGCGCCCGCGTCGCCCATATCGGCCTCTATCGCAACCCCGAAACGCTGGAGGCGGTCGAATATTACTTCAAGGCGCCCGCCGACGTCGCCGACCGGCTGGTCATCGTGATGGACCCGATGCTGGCGACCGCCAATTCGGCGGTGGCGGCGATCGACAGGCTGAAGGCGCGCGGCGTCAAGGACATCCGCTTCGTCTGCCTGCTGGCGGCGCCGGAAGGGATCGCTCGCTTGACCAAGGCGCATCCCGATGTCGAGGTCTGGACCGCCGCGATCGACGAGAAGCTCAACGATCACGGCTATATCGTGCCGGGCCTGGGCGACGCCGGCGACCGCATGTTCGGGACGAAGTGACGCCAGGGTTCGCGGCCGCGAAAAATCAGCGCGCTTGCAGGGATTTCGCTTGCGCGACGGCGGCTGCGGCTTGCCGGGCGCGAACGGCCCGCTATAAGCGCCGCAGACGGAGGGTCCCATGTTGTTTGTCGCCACTTGCACCGACAAGCCGGAGTCCAACGCCTTACGGCTCGAAGCCCGTCCGGCTCATCTGGCCTATCTCAAGGGATTATCGACCAAAGTGAAGGCGGGCGGCGCGCTGCTGTCGCCCGATCGCAAGACCGTGCTCGGCTCGCTGCTGATCATTGACGCCGAAAACGAGGCCGAAATCGAGGCGATGCTGGCGCAGGACCCCTATGCGCAGGCGGGCCTGTTCGCCAGTGTCGACATCAAGCCGTGGCGGCAGGCGGTCGGCGTTCCGCTCGACTGATGCGCCAACGGCGGCTCAGCGCCGCCGCCCGGCCGCCAGGCGGCGCTCCATGGCGGCGGAATAGCGCGACATCGCGTAGCAGAACACGAAATAGAACATCGCCGCGAAGACATAGCCGGTCGGGAAGATGCTCGGCCCCGACCAGGCCGGATCTTTCATCGCGTGATCGAGCGCTTCGAGGAAATCGTTGACGCCGACGATCGAGACCAGCGTCGTATCCTTGAACAGGCCGATGAAATTGTTGACGATGCCGGGAATGACCAGCGTCAGCGCCTGCGGCAGCACGACGAGCGCCATCATCAGCCGGTAATCGAGCCCGAGCGCCATCGCGCCCTCGTATTGGCCGCGCGGCAGCGTTTGCAGGCCGCCGCGCACCTCCTCCGCCATATAGGCGGCCGAGAACAGCGCGATGCCGACCAGCGGGCGCAGAAAGCGGTCGGGCTCGACGCCGGGCGGCAGGAACAGCGGCAGCATGTTGTTGGCCATGAACAGCACGGTGATGAACGGCACGCCGCGCACCACCTCGATGAACACGACGCTGGCGGCCCGCACCAGCGGCAGCGGCGAGCGCCGCCCCAGCGCCAGCAGCACGCCGAGCGGCAGCGACACGACGATGCCGACCAGCGCCGTCAGCAGCGACACGAACACGCCGCCCCACAGCAAAGTGTCGACATGGGCGAGGCCGAGCGAGGGTGCGCCCGACAGCAGCACGAAGGCGACGACGGGATAAACCAGGAAGAACAGGGCCGCGCCGAGGCCGCGCCTCGGCGCGCCGGGCCACAGCAGCCAGCCGATCAGCGCCGCGCCGAACGCCTCGGTGACGTTGACGCGCCAGCGCTCCGCCTCCGGGTAGGAGCCATAGAGGAGATAGCCGAGCTTGCGGCCGATGAAGGCCCAGCAGGCGCCGTCGGGATGGGCGCGGCAGGCCTCCCCGTCCGGCGCGCTCCACACCGCATTGACCGCGCCCCAGTCGAACAAAGGCGGCAGCAGCCACGCCGCCAGCGCC
>JAGWRL010000250.1 GCA_028876585.1 Pseudomonadota bacterium
AATGATCAGCGGCACGCGGTGGACGACGTCTCGGTCGAGTTCTGGGACCAGACGCAGAACGTCAACCTGCGGCATCAATTCTTCGCCGCGCAAGCCGTGCGCGCGCAGATGCGCGAACTCGGCGGCGGTTCGATCATCAACCTGTCCTCGATCGCGTGGCGTTTCGGGGCGGGCGAGATGCCCGCTTATGCGACCGCGAAGGCGGCGGTGCTGGGGTTGACGCGCGCGTTGGCGCGCGCGTTTGGGCCTGACGACATCCGCGTCAACGCGATCGAGCCGGGCGCGGTGATGACGGAGCGGCAGCGGCAACTTTGGTACAGGACGGAGGCGTCGGTGCAGACGATGGTTGAGCGGCAGTTGTTGCGCCATGTGCTGCTCGGCGAGGAAATCGCCCGCATGGCGCTGTTTCTGGCCGCCGACGACAGCCGCATGATCACCAAACAAAGTTTCACGGTCGATGCGGGGCTGCGATGACGCGGCGGGCGGATTCATTCGTATTCGGGCTCAATCCCTATGGGCTCACTTATCACCTTGGGTTGCAGGGCGCTGGTGGGCCGCGCGCCAACCCGAATGGCGCGGGGCTGGAGGGTTTCATCGCGCTTTGCGTCGAATTGGGCGCGCGCGCGATCGAATTGTTTGATCCGTGGCTGCGCGCGCTGAGCGACGCCGAATTGGCGGGTTTGAAGCGACGGCTCGACACACTCGGACTGACGCCGATCGTCAGCTGGGGCCTGATGATGGGGCCGTTCGAGAGCGCGCTGCGCTCGGCGCGGGCGCTCGATGCGGCGACGATCCGCTGTGGGTTGACGACGGTGTTGTGCGGCGACCGCGAGATGCTGGGCGACAAATGGCCGGAATTGGTCGCCGATGTGCGCGGGGCGTTGCGGCGATATGGTCCGATCGTCGCCGACGAGGGGCGGGTGCTCGCGATCGAGAATCATCAGGATTTCGGCAGCGAGGAACTGGCGGGTTTTTGCGAGGAGACGCGCGGAATTGGCGTCTGCGTCGACGCCGGCAACACCTTTCCGGTCGCCGAGGCGCCGATGGATTTCTATGCGCGCGTGGCGCCTCATGTGCGTCACGTGCATCTCAAGGACTATCGCGTCCAATTCACCGATCAGGGCTATCGGCTTGTGCGCTGCGCGATCGGCGACGGCGCGGTTCCGATCGCCGAGATGCTCGATCTATTCGCGGCGCATCAGCCAAAGTTGACCGCAGTGCTGGAGCCCGGCGCGCTGGAGGCGCGCCACGTGCGCTTGTTGCGGCCGGACTGGTGGCGCCTCTATCCGCCCAAGAGCGCGGAGGCGCTGGCGCGTTGCCTCGCGGCGGCGCGCGTCAACCATCTCGCCGAGGATGCGGATTTCCGCACGCCTTGGGAGACGGGCGACGACGCGTCGCTGGTCGATTACGAGCTGGCGATGATCCGCCGCAGCGCGGCCAACATGCGCGGCTTGGGTTTATAAGAGAAGCGCAGCAAACATCGGGAGAAGCGAGTTGACTGGAGAACTCAGCGGCAAGACCGCGTTCGTCACGGGATCGGGGCGCGGGCTCGGACGCGCGATGGCGGAAAAACTCGCCGCGCTCGGGGCGAATGTCGCGATTCACGATATTGATTGGACCGCGCCGGCCAAATATGGTGAGGCGTCCGATCTCGACGCTGTGACGCGAGAACTTGCGCGCCATGGCGGCAAGGTGTGCGCGGTCCACGGCAATATCGGCGACAAGGCGGCGGTCGCGCAGATGAAACGCACGATCGCCGAGAAGCTCGGGTCGGTGCATATCTTGGTCAATTGCGCCGGCGGCGACATCGGCGCGGCGGGCGGCAAGCCCAACCCGAACAATGCGCTCGACATCTCGTTCGAGGACATCAAGGTGCTGACTGAGAATAATCTGATCGGCACCATGCTGGTGTGTCAGGCTTTCGTGCCGGAGATGAAGGCGGCGGGGTCGGGCTCGGTGGTCAATATAGCTTCCGTCGCGGCGCATATGGGTTGCTCGCCGGAAGTGGTCTATTCGACCTTGAAGGCCGGGGTCGTGCATTACACCCGGTGTCTGGCCAAGGAGTTGCTGGATGACGGCGTGCGCGTCAACGCGGTCAGCCCCGGACCAACCAAGACCGCGCGCTTTCAGGCGACGCGCGTGGTTGACGCCAAGCGGATGGACGCGGAGCAGAAATCGTTCAACCGCTACGCCGAGCCCGACGAAATCGCGGAAGCGGTGGCGTTTCTCGCCGGGCCGCGCGCGAAATTCATCAACGGGCAGGTGTTGCGGGTCGACGGCGGCCTGTCGCTGTTCGCGGGCTGACGCGGCTCAGGCGTTTGACCAATCTCGCACGCGCGCGAGCCAGGCGATGAGGTCGCGCGTGACCTCGTCGCGGTTGACGTCGTTGAGCGTTTCGTGGCGGGCGTCGGGATAGATCTTGGCGGTCACGCTGAGCCCCGCGTCGCGATAGACGTCGAGCAGACCTTGCAGTTTGGCGCCGACGGGATCGCGCGCTCCGCTGAACACATAGATCGGCAGCGTCTTGGGTATGCGCGCGGCGAGGCGCGGCGAGGCGAGATCGGCCAGCGCGCCGACGAGATCGGCGGCAAGTTGGTTGGTGAGGCGAAAGCCGCACAAGGGGTCGGCGACATATTTGTCGACCTCGGCGTGATCGCGCGACAACCAATCATAGGGCGTGCGGGCAGGGCGGAACGGCTTGTTCTGTTCGCCAAACAGCAGCGCTTGCACGAGCGGGCTTTTGCCTCTCGGGCCGAGCCGCCAGCGCTCGAAGGCGACGATCCGTTTGCCCAGCGGCAGGATCGCCGGCGGCGGGCCGGAGGTGCCCGACAGCACGGCGGCGGCGAGGTCGGCGCCGCGCTCGGCGATATAGGTCTGGCCGAGAAACGAGCCCATGGAATGGCCGAGAAACACGCGAGGGAGACCGGGGAGATCGCCGCCGATGCGTGCGGCGACCGCGTCGATGTCGTCGAGCAACTTGCGCCAACCATCTGTCTCGGCGAAGAAGCCGAGATCGGCGGCGACGCAGTTCGGCCCGTGGCCGCGATGGTCATGCGCGTAGACGGCGTAACCCTGCGCCGTCAGCGCCTCGGCGAGGCGCGCGTAGCGGGCGGAATGTTCGGCCAGACCGTGCGCGATCTGCACCACGGCTTTCGCCGCCGCATCCGGGCGCCAGACGCGGGTGAAGATCGCGTGGCCGTCTGGCCTCGGGATGGTTGTGGTTTCGGCTTGCATGCACGCCCCTCCGCGACAACGCTAGTTCGCGCCGGCGCTTATGCCAAGCGACGGTTCACTCCTCGCCCGCGCGTCCTCGCAGCGCCTTGATGTCGCCGCGCCGCCCCTTGGCCTCTAACCGGCGTTTCTTCGAGGCGAGCGTCGGCCGGGTCGGGCGGCGCGGTTTGTCGCGATGGGCGGCGCGTTCGATCAGCGCGGCGAGGCGGGCGCGCGCGTCCTCGCGGTTGCGCGGCTGGCTGGCGAAGCGTTGCGCGAAAATGACGATCACGCCATCTTGAGTCGCGCGCGAGCCGGCGAGGTGGATCAGCTTTTCCGCGATCTCGACCGGCAGGCCGGGCGAACGGCGGGCGTCGAAGCGCAACTCGACCGCGGTCGAGACCTTGTTGACGTTCTGCCCGCCCGGCCCCGAGGCGCGGGCGAAGGTTTCGATCAGTTCGCGCTCGTCGATGAGAAAATTGCCGACCTGCATGCTCTTCCCCTCACCTCGCCGCATCGGCTACAGGTCGTAGGCACGACGAACAAGGCGCCACCGCATGAAAATGACCACCGAGGAAGCGTTCATCAAGGTGCTGCAAGCGCACGGGATCGAACATGCGTTCGGCATCATCGGTTCGGCGATGATGCCGGTCAGCGACCTGTTCCCGAAGGCCGGCATCACGTTCTGGGATTGCGCGCACGAATCCAACGCCGGCATAATGGCCGACGGCTACGCCCGCGCCACGGGGAAAATGGCGCTGGCGGTGGCGCAGAACGGGCCGGGCGTCACCGGTTTCGTCACCGCGATGAAGACGGCCTATTGGAACCATACGCCGCTGCTGCTGGTGACGCCGCAGGCCGCCAACAAGACGATGGGGCAGGGCGGCTTCCAGGAGGCGCCGCAGATGGCGCTGTTTCAGGACATGGTGGGCTATCAGGAGGAGGTGCGCGACGCCTCGCGCATGGCCGAAGTCCTGAACCGCGTGATCCTCAAGGCGTGGCGAATGCGGGCGCCGGCGCAGATCAACGTGCCGCGCGATTTCTGGACCCAGGTTATCGACGTCGACCTGCCGGCGATCGTGCGGTTCGAGCCGCCGGCGGGCGGCGAGGCGGCGATCGCGGCGGCGGCCAAGCTGCTGTCGGACGCGGCCTTCCCCGTCATCATCTCCGGCGCCGGCGTGGTGCTGGGCGAGGCGATCGCCGAGACCGCGGCTTTGGCCGAGCGGCTCGACGCGCCGGTCTGCTCCGGCTACCAGCACAACGATTCGTTTCCCGGCTCGCACCGGCTGCACGCCGGGCCGCTCGGCTATAACGGCTCGAAGGCGGCGATGGAGTTGATCGCCAAGGCCGACGTCGTGCTGGCGCTCGGCACGCGGCTCAACCCGTTCTCGACGCTGCCGGGCTATGGGATCGACTACTGGCCTGGCGCGGCGAAAATCATCCAGGTTGACGTCAACCCCGACCGGATCGGTCTGACCAAGCGGATCGACGTCGGCGTCTGCGGCGACGCGAAGCGGGTGGCGGCCTCGCTGTTGGCGGCGCTGTCCAGCAACGCGGGCGAGCGCGACCGCGCGGCGCGGCGGGCGACGATCCATCAGACAAAGTCCGCCTGGGCGCAGCAGCTCACCTCGATGGACCACGAGGACGACGATCCCGGCACCACCTGGAACGCCCGCGCTCGCGCGAAGGACCCTGACTTGATGACGCCTAGGCAGGCGTGGCGGGCGATCCAGCGCGCGCTGCCGAGGGAGGCGATCATCTCCTCCGACATCGGCAACAATTGCGCCATCGGCAACGCCTATCCGACCTTCGAGCAGGGCCGCAAATATCTGGCGCCGGGCCTGTTCGGGCCGTGCGGCTACGGCTTCCCCGCCATCGTCGGGGCTAAGATTGGCTGCCCCGATACGCCAGTGATCGGTTTTGCTGGCGACGGCGCGTTCGGCATTTCCATGAACGAGATGACGGCGCTCGGTCGCGAAGGCTGGCCGGCGATCACGATGGTGATCTTCCGAAATCTCCAATGGGGCGCCGAGAAGCGCAACACGACGCTGTGGTACGACGACAATTTCGTCGGCACCGAACTGAACCCGAAAGTGAGCTACGCCGGCATCGCCCAGGCTTGCGGCTTTGTCGGCAAGCGCGTCGATGCCACGGCGGCGCTGGAGGCGGCGTTGCGCGAGGCGGTGGAGGCGCAAGGGCGCGGCGTGACGACCTTCATCGAAGTGATGCTCAACCAGGAGCTAGGCGAGCCGTTCCGCCGCGACGCGATGAAGAAACCGCAGGTGGTGGCGGGGGTCCGGCGCGAGGACATGCGGCGGCAGTAGGGGGCGCCGCCGCCCCCGATTTGACGCGGGCCGCGCCGTCACGCCCTCACGGCAGCCCGCCGCCGCTCGCTTCGGCGAGCAGGCTCCAGGCCGCGTCGCCGTATTTGGCTTGCCAGCCCTTGTAGAACCCGGCGGCGATCAGCTTTTCGCGGAACGGCGCCGGATCGACGTCGTTGACCTGCATGCCCAAACCCTCCAGCGTCTTGCCGAGATCGTTGTTGAGCTTTTCGGCGGCGGCGCGCTGGTCGAGCGCGGAGCGGTTGATCTCGCGCACGACGATGTCGCGATCCTCGGGCTTCAGCCGGTCGAGCGCGCGGGCGTTCGCCAGCACCCAATAGCCGTCCCACATATGTTTGGTGCGGCTCAAATATTTCTGCACCTCGTAGAGCTTGGCGGTGTCGATGACCACCATCGGGTTTTCCTGCGCGTCGACGATATGCGTTTGCAACGCGGAATAGACCTCGTTGAAATTGATGCTCGCGGGCGAGGCGCCGAGCGCCAGAAACATGCTGGTCCACAACGGGCTCACCGGCACGCGAATGCGCATGCCGCTCAGGTCCTCGGGCTTGACGATCGGCTTCACGCTGTTGGTGACGTTGCGGAAGCCGTTGTCCCAGATGCGCTCCATCGCGATGATGCCGCGCTTGGCGACGTCGGCGCGCACCAGCGCGCCGAGCTTGCCGTCCATCGCCGCCCAGACCTGCGGGTAGTCCTTGAAGGCGAAGCCGATGCCGTTGATCGAGGCGACCGGCACCAGCGTGGCGAGGATGAGGCCGGAGCAACAGAACAACTCGATTGCGCCCGAGCGGATCTGGCTCAGCATGTCGGTGTCGGAGCCAAGCTGGCTCGACGGGAAGATCTGCACTTCGACACGGCCGCCGGTGGCCTCGCGGATGCGCGCCGAGGCGGCGGCGGCGTGCACGTTCATCGGGTGCGTCAACGGCATGTTGTTGCCGAGCTTGAAGGAGAATTCGGCGGCGCCGGCCGGCCGCGTCAGCACGGCGGGGAGCGGCAGCGCGGCCAGCGCGCCGCCGACCAGGGCGCGGCGAGAGATGCAGGACATGGTTTCCTCCTTGGCGCGCGGCTCTCAGCGCGCGAAATCGTTATCGGCGCAGCGGCTTCCCTTGCAGCCCCACCGCCCTCCGCCAGTCTAGCATGTCACGCCGCGCCGCCAAGGCGCTAGCCGCCCGCCAGCGCGCGCCCCGCCACCGCATCGAGCTTGCGCAGCAAATCGGGATCGCGCGCCTCCGGCGCGGTCATGATCGCGCCGTCGAGCGCGCGATCCGATTGCGGGCAGGGCTCGCGCGTCGCCGGGAAATCCGCCAGCACGCGCGCCACCAGGCGGTTGGCCTTTTCGGCGTTGTCGTGCATCACTTTCATCACCGAGGCGACGTCGACCGGGCCGTGCTCGTCGTGCCAGCAATCGAAATCCGTCACCATCGCGATCAGCGCGTAGGCGATCTCCGCCTCGCGCGCGAGCTTGGCTTCGGTCGCCGCCGTCATGCCGATCACCGAGGCGCCGAGGCTCTGATAGTGCAGCGATTCGGCGAAAGTCGAGAACTGCGGCCCCTCCATGCAGACATAGGTTCCGCCGGGCTGCACGGCGACGCCCTCGGCCTGCGCCGCCTCCGCCACGCGCTTGCGCAAGGTCGCGGAGGTCGGATGCGCGAACGGCACATGCGCGACGCAACCCGTGCCGAAGAAGCTGCTCTGGCGCAGATAAGTGCGGTCGATGAACTGGTCGGCCAGCACGAACAGGCCGGGATACAGCTCCTTTTTGTAGGAGCCGCAGGCGGAGACGGCGATGATGTCGGTGACGCCGGCGCGCTTCAGCGCGTCGATGTTGGCGCGATAGTTGATCGTCGAGGGCGAGAAGCGATGGCCGCGGCCGTGGCGGGCGAGAAACACCACTTCCGTTCCGCCGATGCGGCCGAAGCGCAATGCGTCCGAAGGCTCGCCCCAGGGGCTGGCGACGCGCTCGTCACGGGTCGCCACGAAGCCGGCGAGCGCATAGAGGCCCGAGCCGCCGATGATTCCCACAATCGCCTTGCTCATGTTGATCCGCTCCCGACGCACTCGAGCCGACGCAGCAGATTAGCATGACGCGGCGGTTGCAAACAAAAACCCCCCGGCGCGGGCCGGGGGGCGAATGGAAGTCGCGGTACGCAGGCGCTCAGTGCGCGTCGGCCCAGACGCGCCGCTTGACCATATACATCAGCGCCGACAGCACGATCAGGAACACGATGGCGCGGAAGCCGAGCTTCTTGCGCTCAACCATGCTCGGCTCGGCCGCCCAGCTCAGGAAAGCCGAAATATCCTTGGCGTAGTTCTGCACCGTGCCCGGCGTACCGTCGGTGTATTTGACGGCGCCGTCCTGCAACGGGTTCGGCATCGCGATCTTATGGCCGGGGAAATACAGGTTCCACTGCGGATCGTCCTTGTGGGTGTAGCCGGTCAGCACCGCGTAAATGTAGTCGGTTCCGACCTCCTGATAGGCGTCGAAGATGTCAAACACGAACCAGGGAAAGCCGCGCTCGTATTTGCGCGACTTGGCGAGCAGCCACATGTCCGGCGGCGGCGCGCCCAGCGCGGCGGCGGCGGCCTGATCGTTGGGGAAGGCTTCCGGCGGCGGGAAGATGTCGGCCGGCGTGCCGGGGCGCTGAAAAATCTTGCCCTGATCGTTCGGCTCGTCGTTGGTGACCTTGTAGCTCGCCGCCAGCGCCTTCACCTGCTCCTCGGAGAAGTCGGGGCCATCGGGATTGGCCAGCGTGCGGAAGGCGATGCTCAGGCGGTGGCAGTTGGAGCAGACTTCCCGATAGACCTGGAAGCCGCGCTGCAACTGCGCCGCGTCGAACTTGCCGAACACGCCGCTGAACGACCACGATTGACGGTCGGGCTTGGGTTGACCCTCCGTGGCGTCCTGCGCCACGGCGACCTGGGCGCCGCCGACGATCAGGGCCAGCGCAAGGAAGGACGCTTTAAAACGGTTCATCTGAATTGTCCTCTTGGGCGCGTCTCTTGTCGATCTCATTCAGCCGCGGCGCCCTGGGGCAACACGGCGTCGGCGATCGAAGCGGGAACCGGCTTGGTCTTCTCGACCAACCCGAGCACAGGCAGGACGACGATGAGATAACCGAAATAGCCCAGCGAGAGGATGCGGGCGACCAGGGTCGCCGAGTCCGACACCTCCTGCGAGCCGAGATAGCCAAGGCCCACGCAGCAGATCACGAAGATCCAGAAGAAGAAGCGGAACATCGGCCGATATTTGCCCGATTTGATCGGCGAGGTGTCGAGCCACGGCAGGAACGCGAGCAGCCCGAGCGCCGCCGCCAGCGCCAGCACGCCCATCAGTTTGTTGGGGATGGCGCGCAGGATCGCGTAGAACGGCAGCAGATACCATTCCGGCACGATGTGGGCCGGCGTCATCAGCGGGTTGGCGGGGTTAGAGTTGTCGGCGTCGAGCAGATAGTTCGGGATGTAGAACACGAACCAGGCGTAGATGACGAAGAACACGCAGACCGCGAACATGTCCTTGATCGTCGCGTAGGGCGTGAAGGCGACGGTGTCGCGCTGGACGTCCTTCACCTCGACGCCGTCGGGATTGTTCTGGCCCACTACATGCAGCGCCCAGACGTGCAGTATGACGACGCCGACGATCATGAACGGCAGCAGGTAATGCAGCGCGAAGAAGCGGTTCAGCGTCGGATCGCCGACCGCGTAACCGCCCCACAGCCAATGCGCGACGGCGGTGCCGACCAGTGGAATGGCGGTGAACAGGTTGGTGATGACGGTCGCGCCGGCGAAGCTCATCTGGCCCCACGGCAGCACGTAGCCCATGAAGGCGGTGGCCATCATCAGCACATAGATGATGACGCCAAGGATCCACAGAACCTCGC
>JAGWRL010000251.1 GCA_028876585.1 Pseudomonadota bacterium
CGTCATGGCCGGGCTTGTCCCGGCGATCCACGCCGTCCCGCCGTCGTTCACGTTGAAAAGCAAATTCTACTGTACGTGCAATATCTTTGGCGATCCAATCTCACAGCGGCGTGGATGCCCGGGACAAGCCCGGGCATGACGAACCCGACCCGCTCACGAGTTATTCCCTCTGAGAACGGGTATTACCCCGCCAGCCCGAGGAAGGCGCGCGCCTCGCGCCACGACGCCACCGGCCGCTCGTAGCGCTCGCACAACTCCACCACCCGGCGCACCAGCGCCGCGTTCGACGGCGCGAGCCTGTCGCGGTCGAGCCGCACATTGTCTTCGAGCCCTGTGCGGGCATGGCCGCCCTTGGCGACGCTCCATTCATTGACGACGATCTGGTCGCGCCCGATCCCCGCCGCGCACCACAAAGCGTCCGGCGCGTAGCGGCGCAGGGTCTCGATGTAGAAATCGAAGATGGTCTCGTCGGCGGGCATGGCGTTTTTCACGCCCATGACGAATTGCGCGTAGAGCGGCCCGACAATGCGCCCGTCCGCCTGCATCCGCGCCGCCTGCACGATATGCGACAGGTCGAAGCACTCGATCTCCGGCTTGACGCCGTAAAGCTTCATCTCGCCGGCCAGCCAATCCACGAGATCGGGCGGGTTTTCATAGACGCGGGTGGGGAAATTGTTGGAGCCGGGCGTCAGCGACGCCATGTCGGGCCGCAGTGGCAACATCGCGCCGCGCGCGCGCCCCGATCCCGACCGGCCGCCGGTCGAGAATTGCACGATCATGCCGGGGCAATGCTGGCGCAGGCCCTCGCCAAGCCGCGCGAAACGCTCGGGATCCGAACTCGGCCGGCCCTCGTCGTCGCGCACATGGCAATGGGCGATCGTCGCGCCGGCCTCGAACGCCTCCTGCGCGCTCTCGATCTGCTCGGCGACGCGGATCGGCAGAGCGGGATTGTCGGCCTTGGTCGGCACCGAGCCGGTGAGCGCGACGCAGATGATGCAGGGCGCGCCCATCGCCTCAGATTCGCGCTTCGGCGAACGCCGGGTCGATCGAGCCGCGCCACGGCCCGTCGAATTGCTCCCGCCACGCCCGCGCCGGCTCGACGCCGCTGGCGACGATGGCGTCGAGCGGGTCGAGGAAATGGGTCTCGTCGCGCCCGCGCGCGTCCCTGCGCGCCCGCCGCGCCAGCCCCGCCCGCGCCAGCGCCAGCATGTCGCGCGCGAGATCGCGCGTCGTCCGGCCGGCGATTTCGGCGTCAAAGCCCAGCCGCGGCGCCTCGTCGCGCAGGCGCTGCCGTCCTTGCGCGCTCCAGCCGCGGATCAGTTGCAACGCGCCGTCGAGCGCCGCGCCATCATAATATAGCCCGACCATCAGCGCCGATTGCGCGACGATGCGCGCGGGCGGCCCGACGTCGGCGCCGCGCATTTCGAGGTAGCGTTTGAGCCGCACCTCGGGAAAGATCGTCGACAGGTGGTTGGCCCAATCCGAGATCGTCGCGCGCTCGCCCGGCAGCGCCGCCAACTGTCCCGCCATCAGATCGCGGAAACTCGCGCCCGCGACGTCGTGATAGACGTCGCCGCGCTTGACGAAATACATCGGCACGTCGAGCGCGAAATCGGCGTAGCGCTCGAACCCCATGCCGGGCTCGAAGGCGAACGGCAACATGCCGGTGCGGGCGGCGTCGGTGTGGCGCCAGATCTCCGAGCGCGCCGAGAGCATGCCGTTCGGCCGGCCGTCGGTGAACGGCGAATTGGCGAACAGCGCCGTCATCACCGGCTGCAGCGCGAGGCCGACGCGCAATTTCGCCACCATGTCGGCTTCGCTGGAGAAATCGAGGTTCGCCTGCGCCGTGGCGGTGCGGTACATCATGTCGAGGCCGCGCGTTCCCACCTTCGGCATGTAATCGGTCATGATGCGATAGCGGCTCTTGGGCATGCGCGGCGTCTGCGCAAGCGTCCATTTCGGGCTCATGCCGAGCGAGAGAAAGCCGATGCCGAGCGGGCCGGCGGCGGCGTGGGCGGCGTCGAGATGGCCGGCGAGTTCGTCCGCCAGCGCGTGAATGTCGCCGGCCTGCGCGCCGGAAAGCTCGAACTGCCCGCCCGGCTCCAGCGAGATCGCGCCGCCGCCGTGGGAATCGTAAAGGCCGATCAGATGGCCGCCATCCTCGATCGCGTCCCAGCCGAGCCGCGCCCGCATGGCGTGCAGCAGCGCGCCGATGCCGCGCTCGCCCTCGTAGGGGACGGGCGAGAGATCATTGAGGTAGAACGGGATTTTCTCGTGCTCGGAGCCGACCTTGAACGCGTCGGGCGCTTTGCAGCCGGCCTCGAACCACGCGATCAGGTCGCGCCGCCCGTGCACCGGCTCCACATCTGTCACATCGCGCGCCATGCCAAATCCCGCCCCCCGCCTGCCCGGCGGCCGGCCCTAGATAGGGGCGAGGTCGCGACAAAGCAATGAAGGCCGCGTGGCGTTATCTCGGCAGAATTTGGTTGAGCGCCTGCGCGTGCTCCGGCGCCACCGCCACCCCCGGCGCGAACATGTTGATCAGCGTCGACAGCCCCGACTGGAGATCGCCGCCGCCGGCGCCGCCGCCGAGCGCGCCGCCCACCGCCGAGACGATCGCGCCCAACAGCCCGCCGCCCGCCGCCGGCGCCGCGCCGGCCTGATTGAGCACCTCGCCGTGGCCCTGCTGCTGCATCGCATGTGACAGGCCGCCGAGCGCCATCGAGGTCAGCGCCGGCAACAGGCTCGCCACGATCTGCGGGCTAAGGCCCGACACGCGCGAAATCTGCTGCGCGATCTCGGCGGTGACGTTGGGGCCGCCGAAAATCTGCCCGAGCGCGCCGGCGCCCGCGTCGGCCGCCGCGGCGGTCTGGGTCGGATCGGCGTAGGAGGCGGCATGGTCGCCGCTCGCCATTTCGCCGATTACGCCGCCGAGCGCGGCGGGGTCCTGCGCCGCGCGCTGCAAGCCGTGGCTCAGCGCCGGGACAGTCGCCTGCACCGCCGCCTGCATCTGCTCCGGCGACAGGCCGAGCTGATTGGCGAGATTTTGCAGGCCAGCGCCGCCCTGCGCGCTCTGGAGGATGTCGGTCAGAGTCATGTGCTGGATCTCCCGCGCCGCAGTTTAGACCGCTTCCACCCGCCTGGCGAGGCGGGCGACCAGCGCATAAGCGACCACGACCGCGCCCAGCCCGAAAATCGCCGCGCCGGCGATCAGGCCGACCATCGCGCCGGGCACGCCGCCATATTTGGCGCCCAGTATGACGAACGGAATGGTGCCAAGCGTCGCCCGGCCCCAGTTGAACAGCATCGCCATCAAAGCGAAGCCGAGATTGTTGAACGCGGTGTTGGCGACGAACAGGCAGGTGATGAACACCCACGCCACCGCGCCATAGCGGCAGAACAGCAGCACGAACCGCTCGCTGTCGCCGCTGGCCCCGAAACCCTCGACCACGAACGGCGCGGCGATGGCGAGCGCGGCCCAGGCGAGGAAGGCGTAACCCACCGCCAGGATGAAGGAATCGGTCAGCGTCCGCCGCACCCGCGGCATCAGCCGGGCGCCGAAATTCTGGCCGATGATCGGGCCGATCGAGCCGGTCAGCGCGAAGATCACGCCGAACGCGAGCGGGATCACGCGGTCGACGATCGCCCCGCCCGCCACCGTCGGCTCGCCGAAATCGGACCACACGCGGGTCACGTAGATCGCCGACACCGGCGTCGCCAGATTGGCCATGATCGAGGGCAGGCCGATGCTGGCGAGCGGGCGCAAATCGCGCCCGAGCGCCGAAAAACTCGGCCGGCCGACCAGATTGTGCACGCGCGAGGCGCCGTGCCAGCCGACCCAGAGGAACACCAGCCGCGAGATCACCGTCGCCCAGGCCGCGCCATAGACGCCCAGATGCAGCCCGAAGATCAGCGCCGGATCGGTGAAGGCGGTGACGATGCCGCCCGACAGCGTCACATACATCGCCCGCCGCGCGTCGCCGCAAGCGCGCAACACCCCCGACAGCGCCATGCCGAGCGCCATCGGCACATTGGCGGGAATGGTGATGGCGAGCACCCCGCTCGCCGCCTCGGCCGCCTCGCCGCGCGCATGCATGAAATGGTCGAGCGCGAAATCGCGGTAGAGCCAGAGCAGCGTCGACAGCGCCAGCGTCGCCAGCAAGGTCAGCAACAGCCCGGAGGCGGCGAGCCGGCGCGCGCCGCGCCGGTCGCCGGCGCCCAAAGCGCGCGCAACGCGGGCGGAAATGGCGATGGTGAGGCCGATGTTGATCGCCATCAGCAGAAAGGCGAGCTGGCTCGCATAGCCGATCGCCGCCTTGTAGGCGACGACGCCGAGCTGCGAGACCCAGAACAGCGACAGCACGTCGACCGAGAAAATCGCGACCAACCCGATCGACCCCGTCGCCGTCATCACGGCGACGTGGCGCATCAGATTGCCTTGCGTGAAGACGGGCGCTTGCGGACGCGCGGCGGCGTGGGACAAAGCGATCCTCGCTATGGCGGAGGCGGGGTTGTAATCGTCGACGCCGCTAGACGCTAGCGCAAAAAGGCGCGCGAAAAACTACGGCGCGGCGCGCGGTTGCGGGGTGGACGTCACCCCCACCAACAATCCCTCCGGCGAAATCAGGCGGCTGACCACCTGCCCCCAGGGCTCCGTCTTGTTGCGGACCAGCATCGTATAGCCGCGCCCCGTGAGGATGTTGGTCGCCTCCTCGACGTCGTCGACCTCGAACTCCAGCCAGGCCTGCGGCACGCCGAGGCCCTCTGGCCAGACATTATCGCCGAAGCACGACCGCGCCGCCTGTGACAACGGCCACAGCGCGAACGTCTTCGCGCCCGCAACGCGTTCGGTGTGCAGATAGCCGCCGGTCTCCTCGTCAAAGGCGATGCCGAGGACCTCGCGGTACAGTTTGTGACTTTCCTCGCCGTTGCGCACGATCGGGCCAAAGCCGGCGATCGCGCGCACTTTCAGCGTCTTGTGCTCTGGCATGAGACCGCCTCGCGCAAACGATCCCCCACGTGGACTTAGCCCGCAAGTGGGGCTGGAATGAGAAACAGCCGCGGATTTCCGATTTGGCCTCGCCGGGCCGAGGCGGTAAGCTCGCGGCGAAAGGGAGGACGCGATGACGCTCGGCTACGAGACTTTCGGCAATGGCGCGCACAAGGTGGTGGTGCTGCACGGCTGGTTCGGCGACCAGACTTTCATGGCGCCGATGCGCGACGCGCTCTCTCCCAACGAATTCACCTATATTTTTCCCGCCTATCGCGGCTACGGCGCTTCGAAGGCGCAGAGCGGCGCCTACACGGTGGAGGAAATCTCCGCCGACGTGCGCGCGCTGCTCGACAGCCTCAATCTCGACAAGGTGAGCCTGGTCGGCCATTCCATGGGCGGCAAGTTCATCCAGCGGATCGCCGCCGACGCGCCGGGCCGGGTGCGCCGCATGGTGGCGATCACGCCGGTGCCGGCCGCCGCCGTGCCGTTCGACGAGCAGGGCTGGGGCCTGTTCCACGGCGCGGCGGAAAACCTCGGCAATCGGCGCGGCATCATCGATTTCTCCACCGGCGCGCGGCTGTCGGCGGCGTGGCTCGACCATATGGCGCAGGCGAGTTGGGAAAATTGCACGCGCGCGGCCTTCGCCGGCTATCTCACCGCCTGGGCGAAGAGCGATTTCCATCCGGCGGTGGTCGGCAGCGCGATCCCGATCAAGGTGATCATCGGCCAACACGACGGCGCGATCAACGAAGCGACGATGCAGGCGACCTTCATGGCCTGGTACAAGAACGCCACGCTCGAAGTGACGCCCAACGCCGGCCATTACCCCATGAACGAGACCCCCGTCGCGCTGGCGACCTCGATGGAAGCGTTTTTGCGCGGTTGAGCTTAGGCCCGCCCCCTGCTAGGGCGCGCGTCATGGGGGAGCGGGAACAGGCGACGCTGATCGGCTTCGGCGCGATCGGCCTATGGTCGGCGCTGGCGCTGCTGACGGCCGCCTCGGGCGCGGCGCCGCCGTTCGAGATGGCGGCGCTCACTTTCGCCATCGGCGGCGCGGCGGGCCTCGTCTACGCCGCC
>JAGWRL010000252.1 GCA_028876585.1 Pseudomonadota bacterium
CCCCCATCGGCCGGCTCGGCGACGTCGCGGTGCTGCTGGCGGGCGACGCGGCCGGCCTCGTCAATCCGATCACCGGCGCGGGGATTCCCGCCGCCGTCGTCTCCGGCGCGCTCGCCGGCGCCGCCGCCGCCGCGCTGGTCGCCGGCGACCTCGGCGCGGCCGAGGCCTATGCCGAGGAGCTTGAAGACCAGTTCGGCGCGTCGTTGCGCCGCGCTTCGCGCCGACGCGCGGCGATGCTGGCCGCCGCGCCGCCGACGCCGGCCGATCTGCGCGCGAGTTGGATCGCCTTTCCCGAATATTGGGCCGCCTGAGGAGTTCGCGCCGTGACCTGTCTGAAGCCCGAATCGCGCCTGACCCGCTCCGACGGTTCGTTCAACGCGCTGGCGGACATGAGCCCACGCGCGCCGGCGGCGACCCCCGCCGACCGCCGCAACGGCGCGCCCGTGCGCGCCGCCAATCTCCCGGCGCAGGGCGTCTATCTCCCAAACAACAATTTCCAGACGCCGCACATGCGTTCGCCCGATTATGTGCAGCTTTCCACGGCCGCCGCGATCACGCTCGGCCTGATGCCCGGCAAGATGCATCGCTGCGGCTGCACCCGCTGTCTCAACCTGCTGCTGACCTATCCCGAGGGCTGCCGCGCCAATTGCGCCTATTGCGGCCTCGCCCGCCATCGCGAGGCCGAGCGCGATTACGCCGACCGCAATTTCATCCGCGTCGACTGGCCCGCCGTGCCGATGCAACAGGTGATCGACATCGTCGCCGCCGCCGGCGATCAGACGCCGTTTCACCGCATGTGCATCTCGATGATCACCCACCCGCGCTCCGACGCCGACACGGTCAGCGTATTGAAAGCCTGGACCGCGCGCATCGACCCCGCTGCGCTGCCGGTGTCGATCCTCTCCAACCCGACGACGATGACCCGGGCCGACGTGCAGCGGTTGAAAGACCTGGGCGCCGACATTTTCACCGTCGCGCTCGACGCGGCGACCCCGTTCCTGTTCGATCGCGTGCGCGGCAAGGGCGTGCAATCGCCGCACGCCTGGGACAAATACTGGGAGATCCTGCTCGATGCGCGCGACATTTTCGGGCCGCAGAAATTCGGCGCCCATATCATCGTCGGCATGGGCGAGACCGAGCATGAAGTCCTGACGCTGGTGCAGCGGCTGGTCGATCTCGGCGGCCATAGTCACATGTTCTGTTTCTTCCCCGAGCGTGGTTCGTTGATGGACCATTTGCCGGCGACGCCGCGCGACCAGTGGCGGCGGGTGCAGCTCGCGCGTTATCTCATCGATTATCGCGGCGTGCGGATCGAGCAGATGAAGTTCGACGAGCAGGGCCGCGTCGCCGATTTCGGCCTGCCCGGCGGCGAGCGCGACGACATCATCGCGCAGGGCGTCGCGTTCCGCACTTCCGGCTGCCCCGGCAAATTCGCCGACGACGTCTCCGCCTGCGACCGGCCCTATGGCGATTCGCCGCCCTCCAACATCGCCAGCTTCCCGTTCGCGCCCGACAAGGCCGACATCCGCGCCATTCGCGGCCAGCTCGGGTTGCCCCGGCGGCCGGCGTCATGAGCGCCCCGTTCCGCGTCATCGACACCGGCGTGCGCGAAGGCCGCGCCAACATCGCCTTCGACGCGGCGCTGATCGAGGCGCACAAGGCCGGCGCGGTTCCCGACACGATCCGCTTCCTGCAATTCCGGCCGACGGCTTTGGTTGGCCGGCATCAGGCGCTGGCGCAGGAGATTCATCTCGATTGGTGCGCCGCCAACGGCGTCGGCCTCGCCCGCCGCGTCACCGGCGGGGGCGCGCTCTACATGGACGAGGGGCAATTCGGCTTCGAACTCGCGTTCCACCGCAAGACGCTGGGCATTTCGGCGCTTGGCGATCTCGCCCGCGCGATCTGCGAGGCGGCGGCGGCCGGCCTGCAAAGCCTCGGCGTCGCCGCGCGCTACCGCCCGCGCAACGACATCGAGGTCGACGGCCGCAAGATCAGCGGCACCGGCGGCTTCTTCGACGGCGACACGCTGTTTTATCAAGGCACGTTGCTGGTGGATATGGATGTCGAGCGGATGCAGGCCGCGCTCAATACGCCGGCCTCGAAACTCGCCAAGCGCGGCCTGGAGTCCGGCCAGGCCCGCATCGTCACCTTGCGCGAACTCGCCCCCGAAGCCGCGCGCGACCCCGCCCGCGTCAAAGCCGCGTTGCTGCAAGGCTTCGCCAACCAACTCGGCATCGACCCGCGCCCCGGCGCGATCACGGCCCACGAGGAGGCGTTGGCGCAAAAGTTCTACGACGAGGAGATCGGCACGGAAGCCTTCCTGCGCGAGATCGACGCGCCCGCCGCGCTCGCCGGCGTCGCCTGCGGCAAGGTGCAAAGCCCCGGCGGCGAAATCAGCGCCTATCTCAGATTTGAAGGCCCGCGCGCCAACCTGGTGCGCGAGGCGCTGGTCACCGGCGATTTCTTCGTCACGCCGCCGCGCGTGATCCTCGATCTGGAAGCGTCGTTGCGCGGCGTCGAACGCGCCGCCCTGGGCGAGGCGACGCTCGCCTTCTTCGCCCGCGCGACGCCGGGTATTCTCAGCGCGCGGCCGGAGGATTTCGCCGCCGCGCTGCAAGCGGCCGCGCGGGCGCCATGAAACGGCTGACCGTCATTCAACACACTTCGGCCGAATATCTGGGCTATCTCGAAGACCATTTCGAACTGCGCGGCGTCGGCTTCCGCTATGTGCGTCCGTTCACGGAAGGCAGCGAAATTCCCGACCCGCGTCAGTTGGAGGACGGCTTGGTGCTGCTCGGCGGCGGCCCTTGGGGCGCGGCGGGCGGGCGCGACGCGCCGAGCTTGCGCCAGGAAGTCGCCATCACCCGCTACGCGCTCGACGCCGGCCTGCCGATCCTCGCCATTGGCCTGGGCGCGCAAATCCTCAGCCTCGCCGCCGGCGGCGCCGTCGAGCCCGCGCCGCTGACCTTCGAGATCGGCGAATCGCTGCGCGTCGATCCACAGGCGCTCGAGGGTTGGTTGCCCGAGCGCGCGCCGCGCGTCGTCTACATGCGCGATTGGCCGGCGCCGCCGGAATACGCCCGCGTGCTGGCGCGCGACGAACGCGGCCGAACAGCCGTGTTTCAGATCGGCGGCCGCGCGCTCGGCTTCGTTGCTCATCCCGCCTTCAAGGCGGCGATGGCGGAAGATCTGGTGATGGAATTCGAGGAAACGCCCAACGATCCCGGCCCGACGCTTGAACGTTTGCGGGCGATGCGGCGCGAGATTCAGGACGCCCTGAGCCCAACCGTGGTCGGCGTGGTGAAGACGCTCGGCCTGATGGATTGAACGCGTGTAAGCCGCTAAAAATAAGGGCTTGCGTTTTTATCAGACTTACCTAATATACGATCCAAAGGGAGGCGCGGGCATGGCGAAGAAGCTCGTGATTGTATTGATGAACACCGATCCGCGCCACGGCGAGGAACTGGGCGCGCCGTTCTTTCAGGCCAGCGTCGCCGCGGCGATGGATTATGAGGTCGAGGTGATCTGCACCGCGACTTCTGGGGCGCTGATGAAAAAGGGCGTGGCGGAAAAGTTGTTCGTCAAGCCAGGCTCGCCCAAGAGCGTCTATTCCTTCATTCAGGACGCGCACGAGGCCGGCGCCAAGTTCCTTTGCTGCTCGCCCAATCTCGACCTGTTCGACATGACCAAGGACGACCTGATCCCCGAGTGTTCAGGCATCGTCGGCGGCGCCTATCTCATCGAAGAGGTGATGGAAGGCGACTGCAAAGTGCTGACCTATTGACCATGGACCCCGGCCACGCCTCGCGCGTTCAGAACTTCATCGGCGACCCCTTCTCCGAGACGCCGGCCGTTCCGCGCGAAAAGATGGAGGCGATCTTCAAGGACATCCAGTCCGATCTTCGCTTCGATCACGAGCTGAACGGCTGCCTCAACTGCGGCATCTGCACGGCGACCTGTCCCGCCGCGCATTACTATGATTTCTCGCCGCGCGAGATCGTCCAACTGCTGTGGACGGAGAACCTCGACGGCGTCTACGACGCGATGCAGGAAAAGATCTGGTCGTGCGCGCAATGCTACACCTGCGCCGCGCGCTGCCCGTTCGGCAATTCGCCGGGCGGCCTCGTGATGATCATGCGCGAGACCGCGATCAAACATGGGCTCGAGTCGGCCAAGAACGTGCTGCGCCCGTTCAGCCGCGTCATGCTGAAATTGATCTCGACCGGCAACCAACTTTCCCCCGATATGATCAACAAGGATCATTTCGCCGATTGGGGTCCCAACATCTCCAAGGTGCAGGCGCCGCTAAAGTTGCTGCGCAAGGCGATCCCGATGCCGACGCTCAACACCACCGAGACGGCGTGGGAGGTCAACCTGAAAACCTCGGTCGAACTTTACACGATCTGGGAAATGACCGGCGTGCTCGACCAACTCGAAACCGTCGACGAAAACCTGTTCGACGTCATTACTGACATCATGGACGAAAAGCGCCAGGACCTCGAAGACTGGCGCGAGGAACAAGAAGACGCGGACTGATAACACTTTAGGAGGAGCGCCCATGCAAACCAACTGCGGCGAGCGTCTGACCGGCCACGGCGCGGAATGGCGCGATTCCCAACTGTCGCCCGACGACGCGCGGACCGCGACCGCCTGGGTCGAGCAGCGCATCGACAAACGCTCGATGCTGACCAACAAGGATCGCGTCGAGGACGTGCGCGACGCCATGTGGCAGCTCGAAAAGGACGGCGAGATCGTCGTGCACCGCATCCGCGACGAGCATGAGCCGATCACGGTCAAGACGCTGTATGGTTGGGACAAGCGCATCCCGACGACGCAGCTTTGGCATCACAAATCCTGCGGCCAGTGCGGCAACATCCCCGGCTATCCAGCCTCGCTGTTGTGGATGATGAACCAACTCGGCAAGACCTATCTCGACGAGACCGATCAGACCTCCTGCACCGCTTGGAATTACCACGGCTCCGGAATCGGCAACCTCGAAAGCCTCGCCGCCGTGTTCCTGCGCAATTTCCATCAGGCCTATGTCTCGGCGAAAGCCGAGGGGCTGCCGGAGGGCTATTATTACCCACTGGTCCATTGCGGCACCTCGTTCGGCAACTACAAAGAGGTGCGCGGTTATCTCATCCACTCCGCGCAATTGCGCGAGCGCGTGAAGAAAATCCTCGGCAAGCTCGGCCGCCTCGTCGACGGCAAGCTGCTGATCCCCGAGGAGGTCGTGCATTATTCCGAGTGGGTGCACGTGATGCGGCATGAGATCGCCAAGCGGCGCGTGATCGACGTCTCCAACATCCGCGCCACGGTGCATCCCGCCTGCCACGTTTATAAGATGGTGCCGCAGGATGCGATCTACGAAGACGGCATTCTCGAAGGCAACCGCGTCGCCGTCTCCACCGGCGTGATGATGGCCCTGGGAACGCAGGTGATCGATTATTCCACCTGGTATGATTGCTGCGGTTTCGGTTTCCGCCACATCATCTCGGAACGCGAGTTCACCCGCTCGTTCGCGATCGACCGCAAGTTGAAGGTGATGCAGGACGAGGCGAAGTCAGACGTCGTCATCGGCCACGACACTGGCTGCATCACCACGTTGGACAAGAGCCAATGGATTGGCAAATCCGCCGGCAAGGACGTCGATCTCCCCGTTCTCGCCGATATCCAGTTCGCCGCGCTTGCCTGCGGCGCGCATCCCTATCGCATCGTGCAATCGCATTGGCACGCCTCCTCAACCGAGAAGCTGATGGAGAAGGTCGGCATCGACTGGCAAGCCAAGAAGGCCGAGTTCGAGGATTATTTGAAGGAAGTCCAGGCGGGCCGGCAGGACAACCTCTACGATCCGCGCCGCCGCATCACCTCCGGTCCTGGCTATCAAAAGATCGAGGCGCGCCCATGAAGCCGATTCTCATTGTTGGCGCCGGCCCCGCCGGCCTCGCCGCCGCGCATGCGTTGGCGAGCGTCGGCCGGCCGGTCACTTTGGTTGAGAAGCGCGACACGCTCGGCGGCGCGCCGATCTTCTCCGGTTACGCCAAGTTGGTGCCTTCAGGCGAATGGGCCAAGGACGCCATCGGCTCGATGGTTGCACGCGTGCAAAACAACGCCAACGTGACCATCAAGACGGGCGCGACCGTCAGGCGATTTACCGGCCAACCCGGCGCGTTCGCGACCGAACTCTCCAACGGCGAGAAGCTCGACGCCGAAGCGGCGATTCTCGCCACCGGCTTCACCCATTTCGACTCCATCAACAAACCGGAATGGGGCTTCGGCACCTACCCCGACGTCGTCACCACGACACAGGTCGAACAGATGATCTCGTCCGGCAAGGGCGTGCGCCGCCCTTCCAACGGCGAGAAACCCAAGCGCGTCGCCATTCTGTTGTGCGTCGGCTCGCGGGATCGTCAAATCGGGCGCGAATGGTGTTCGAAAATCTGCTGTTCGGTGTCCGCCAACATGGCGATGGAGATCCGCGAGGAACTGCCGGATTGCCACGTCTATATCTATTATATGGACATCCGCACCTTTGGCCTGCTGGAGACCAGCTATTATTGGCGCAGCCAGGAGGAGTTCAAGGTCAAGTACATCAAAGCGCGCATCGCCGAGGTGACGTCCAACGGCTCGCAACTGATCGTCAAGGGCGAGGACACGCTGGTCAAGCGACCGATCACGATACCGTTCGACATGGTTGTTCACGCCATCGGCATGGACCCCAATGTCGACAACATGACGTTGTCGGCGGTGTTTGACGTCAAGTTGGAGAAGCACGGCTATATCGGCCGGTTGAACACCTATGGCGTGATGGGCGCGACCAGCCGTCCCGGCGTCTATGTCGCCGGCGCCGCCTCCGGCCCGGAAACGATCGACGATTCGATCGCGCAAGGCCATGCCGCCGCCATGTCCGCGCTCGCCGGCCTCAGTGCGCCCGCGCTTGCGGCGGCGGAGTAGCAGCTGTGGCGGCGCTGACGCGGCCGACGCTTCGCCCGACGGCTCCGCCGCTGGACCGGCCGCGGCTCGATCTCGCCGGCGAACCATTGCGCTCGGCGCTGAACGGCGTCATCGCTGGCTGCGAACCGCTGGGCGGCGTCGAGCGCTATGTCGAGGCATTGAAGTTGAAGGCGCAACTCTACGCCGACGCCTTCGCCGGCGGCGCGTCGAGGCTGGAGCGGCAGGCGTTCCTGCAACTATGCGCTTTCATGCCGACGGTTCGCCGGCGCGTGGCGATCTATCTCGACGAAGAGGGTTTCCTCGCGATGCGTGAGGGATTGACGCGGTTGATTGACGGCGACGCACCAACCTGCGACGCACGCATCGCGTCGTTCTGCGCACGCTATCCCCAGGACAAGGAGCACCGCTTCGTGCGCGACATCGCCGCCGAAGTGCTGCACAATCTGCGAACTGAGCAATATCCTCTGATGATGCGTTGGGTGTGGGACGCCAGGTCCAACAACGGCGTGCTGCGCGAAATCTGGCACCGCGCATCGGATTCGGCGCCGATCGACGTGCCTGACAGCTACGCCACCTTCCTGATGCTGCGCGAGGAGCTGTCACAATATCTGACCGAGAACGGCGTGTTTCGCGATGTGCTGTTCTATGTCGATCTGCTCACCGCGCAGGTCTACGCCGACTACATTTCCTCGCAGGGCGGCGCCTATCTGCGCACCGATTTCACCGCCGCTGAGGACCCGATGCTGCACACCCGCCGCATGCTCGGTCTCGACGGCGTGCGGCCGGGCTCCAACCGCACGCGGCTGAAGGCGATCGACGGTGAGGCCTTCGTCATCGAAGACGTCAAACTCCTGAGCTGAGGCGACCATGCCGATTCACGAAAGAAGCCTCATCAGACCCGAGAACATCAAGTCGCACGAGAGCAAGATCGTCGATGGCGTCGATGTCTCCGGCCATTGGAGCACGTTCATCGAGACGCGCGTCGTCAGCGACTACAACGAGGACTTGCAGGAGGAGATCGCGGCGCTGCCGGGCGGCGAACACATCCATCGCTGTTGGCAATGCGGTTCCTGCACCAACGCCTGCACGGTCAACGCCATCAACCCCGATTTCAATCCGCGCTTCTGGATCTATCTGATCCGCATGGGGTTGGAATCGGAATTGCTGCGCGACAAAGAGATCATCTGGCAATGCGTCAGCTGCAACAAATGCACCTACGCCTGCCCGCGCGACGTCGCGCCCGAAGGCGTGATGAAGGCCACCGCGCATTGGCTGGAGCTGAAGGGTCACACCAAGCCCTCGCCATCGACCGCGTTCGACGAAGTGTTCGCACATCAGGTGATTGAAACTGGCAAGATCGACGAAGGGCGGGTGTTGCGCGGCTTTTTCGCGCGCACCGGACAATCGCTCAACCAACCCTGGCTGGTCGAGATGGTGAAGCGCATGATCCGCCATGTGCCGGTGGCGATGCTCGCGCGCATGGGTCTGGCGACCCTGTTCGCGCCCAAGACTTCCAACTGGAGCCGGGCGCGCGACGCCATCAACGAATATGTGATCGAACAGGAAGCGCATCATCGCGCAGCGCTTGACCTGCCACGCGCACCGGCGGAATGAGGATCGAACGATGTCCGACGAGAAGCTGAAGAAGGTCGCCTATTACCCCGGCTGCGCGCTGGAGGGCACCGGCCACGCGTACAACCGGTCGACGAAGGCGCTCGGAGCCGCGCTCGGCCTCGAACTGGAAGAAGTGAAGAACTGGAACTGTTGCGGCGCGATGGAGGTCAAGAACATCGACCCCAAGATTCAGACTTATCTGTCCGCGCGCGTGCTCAACATCGCCGCCAACGAGATGAAACACGACGTCGTGATGGCGCCCTGCAATGGTTGCTATCACAATTTGAAAAAGGCGGAATACGATCTCGCGCATGACGAGAAATCGCGCGAAGTGGTGGACAAGCTGTCGAGCAAGGCCGGCCATCAGACCTATCGGGCCGGCGGCATCGAGACCATTCATGCGCTTGATTGGATCAAGCGCGCTATTGGCGAGCAGGGCCTGAAGGCGCGCGTTTCGAATTCGCTCAAAGGTCTGAAAGTCGCCAACTACTACGGCTGCATGTACACGCGTCCGCGCCACATTTTCCCCGAGAAGGATCAGGGGCCGGGCTCGGAATCGACGTCGAAGCCGCATTTCATGGACGATCTGCTCGCCGCGGCGGGCGCTGAGAACGTCGATTTCCCGCTGAAGACCGCGTGCTGCGGCGGCGCGCATACGCTGTCGGATTCTGACACCTCAACCAAACTGGTGGTCAACATCATCCGCGCGGCCGAGGCCAGCGGCGCCGAGGTGATCGCCACGGAATGCCCGACCTGTCATTCCGGCCTCGAGATGCACCAGATCCGCGCCGAGAAGAAATTCGGCTTCAAATCGAAGGCGAAGATCGTCTATTTCACCCAATTGCTGGGGCTCGCGATGGGCCTGTCCGGCCGCAAGGTGGGGTTGCACGAGAACGTCTCCGACTCGATCGAATATCTCAAGGCGCGGGGGCTGGGATGAGGCGCGTCGCCGACATCGAGAGCGAGTTGGAGGCCGCGCCCGCCGACGCGCGGCGTTTTGTCGCGCTCGCCGAGGAGACGCTGGAGCTTTGGCTGGCCGCCCACGGCGCCGAGCCGACTTGCGGGACGAGTGAAGGCTCGCGCCTGCTGGCGCTGCATCGCCAGGGCGCGCGCGGCGATCCCAGCTTCAACGCCTGCCGCGAGACCTGCCGTGAGTTGGTGTATCGGCAAAACCTCGTCGCGGCGGCGGGTGAGGCAGGGGCGCCGCGCGACACGGGCGAGCAGATGCGGGCGCTGGCGCTGCATCTCGCCTATTTCATCGGCGGCAAGTTGGAGAACGCCAAGCTTGGCGAATTTTGTTGTTCCTCACGCCCGTTGCGGGTAAATTAGGCCAGCCGAGGAGTTGTCATCATGCCTGTGGTGCGGGGTTGCACGCTGCCCGATGAATTGCTGTACGACGTCGATAACCATACCTGGTATCGCGAGGTCGAGGACGGCGCGATCGAGATGGGCATGACGATGGTGGCGACGGCGCTCGCCGGCCAACTCGTCGCGTTCACGCCCAAGAAGGTCGGCCGCGCGGTGCAGGCCGGCAAATCCTGCGCGACCATCGAATCCGGCAAATGGGTCGGACCGGCCAAGGTCGCGGGCGACGGGGAAATGCTCGCCGTCAATCAGGCCTTGATCGACGATCCCAAGATCGCCAACGCCGATCCCTACAAGGCGGGTTGGCTGGTGCGGGTGAAGATGAACGATTGGCCTGGCGTCAAGGCGGGCCTGACGCCAGGCGCTTCGGTCGCCGCCAAATATGAAGCGAAAATGGCCGCCGACGGTTTTGCAGGCTGTGCGCCGTGATGTTGGAACGGTTGGCCATAGAGTCGAATGAACTGGAAACGCACGCCGATCGGGCGGCGGAGATGCTGCGTTCGATGGCCAACAAATGGCGGTTGCTGGTGCTGTGCAATCTGGTCGCCGGAGAGAAATCGGTCGGCGAGTTGCAGCGCATCGTCGGCATCAGTCAATCCGCGCTGTCGCAACATCTGGCGACGCTCAGGGCCAAGCAGCTCGTCGCCATTCGTCGCGACGCGCAAACCATCTATTACCGTCTCAACGGACCGGAAGTCGCCGCCATTCTGACGACGCTTTATTCGCTCTATTGCGGCCCCAACGCGCTGGTCTGCGGCCTCGACGCCGGCGGCATCTGATTTTAGGCCGCGCGCCCGTAATACAATGTCGAAACATGCGTCGCTTCGGCGAAG
>JAGWRL010000253.1 GCA_028876585.1 Pseudomonadota bacterium
CGCGTTGAGGCTTTCGGCAGCGAGGGCATGGCGATCTCGACCAACCGCACGACAAGCAACCTGCGCCTCTATGGCGCGAAGTTCACCGACGAAGCGCCGCCGCTGCTGAACTTCTTCATCGAGCGCTATGACAAGGCCTTCGCCGCCGAGATCGACGCCTTCGTCGACGCCGTCGAGAAGGGGACTGCGCCCGAAGTCGGGTTCGAGGACGGGCGCAAGGCGCTGATGCTCGCTGAAGCCGCCAATCTGTCGATTCGCGAAGGCCGCACGGTGCGCGTGCAGGAGCTTGGTTGATCATGTACGACAAGTTCGGTCTTTTCATCGACGGCGCCTGGAAGAAGGGAACAGCTTCGCTTGAGGTGATGTCTCCCGTCACCGAAAAGACGCTCGGCGTCATCCCCGCCGCCTCCGCCGCCGATACGCAGGCGGCGCTCGACGCCGCGGCGCGCGCGCTCAAGCCGCTGCGCGAGATGGGCGGCTTTGCGCGCGCCGACGCCATGCACCGCATCGCCGACGCGATGATCGCGCGCGCCGACGAGGCGGCGCGCATGCTGTCGAGCGAAACCGGAAAGCCGCTCGCTCAATCCGCGCGCGAATGGGGGCTCGCCTGCGATCAGTTTCGCTGGTTCGCCGAGGAGGCCCGCCGCATCTATGGCCGCATCGTCGAAAGCCGCGCGCCACGCGGCCGCTTCGAGATCACCCGCGAAGCCGTCGGGGTCGTGGGCGCCTTCACCGCCTGGAATTTTCCCGCCGCCCTTCCCGCGCGCAAGCTGGCGCCGGCGCTGGCGGCGGGCTGTTCGGTCGTGCTGCGCCCGTCGTCGCAGACGCCGGGCGTGGCGATGGTGATGGTCGACTGCATCCGCGCCGGCAAGCTGCCGGATGGCGCGGTCAATCTCGCGGTGGGCGCGACGTCTGCGACCTACGCGCCGATCATGGCCGACAAGCGCGTGCGCAAGGTTTCGCTGACCGGTTCGACCCGCGTCGGCCAGCAAATGATCCGCGACGCCGCGGATACGGTGAAGAAGGTGTCGATGGAGCTTGGCGGCAACGCGCCGCTGATCGTCTACGACGACGCCGATCTGGAGACGGCGCTCGATCTCACGGTGGCGACCAAATACGCCAATTGCGGCCAGGTCTGTGTGACGCCGGACCGCATCTTCGTGCATGAGAGCCTGCACGACGCTTTCGTCGCGGGCTTCGTCGCGCGGGCGCAGAAGATCGTTCTCGGCGACGGCCTCGATCCCGCGACCACCATGGGGCCGCTGATCAGCAGGGATCGGCTCGAAGAGATCGACCGAATCGTTCAGGACGCGGTCAAGGCGGGCGCGGCGCTCGCCCACGGCGGCCGGCGCTCGGCGGCGCATAACACCGGGCATTTCTACGAACCGACGGTGCTCACCAACGTCGCCGATTCGATGCGCGTCTTCGCGCAGGAGAACTTCGGCCCGATTGCCGCGATCACGAGCTTTCGCGCCGAGGACGAGGCGCTGGAGCGCGCCAACGCCTCCGACATGGGCCTGTCGGCCTACGCCTTCACCCGCTCGCCCGATCGGGCGCGCCGCACCATCGCCGCGCTGAAAGCCGGCATGGTGGGGATCAACTCGTTCGCGCTCGCCGCGTCGGAAGCGCCCTTTGGCGGCACCAACCATTCCGGCATGGGCCGCGAAGGCGGCATTGAAGGCATCGAGGACTACCTCGACGCCAAGCTGGCGCAGATCGTCTTCTGAGGGGGAAACCGATGTTCCGCAACAAGCTCAAGGAACTCTGGGCGGCCGGGCGACCCACGCTCAACGGCTGGTGCTCGATCGGCAATCCCTTCACCGCCGAAATCATGGCGGCGCAGGGCTACGATTCCGTCTGCATCGATATCCAGCACGGCGCGCTCGACTATTCCAGCGCGCTGCCGATGTTTCAGGCGATGCGCGGCTCCGGCGTCGTGCCGCTGGCGCGGGTTGCCTGGCTCGATCCGGCGGCGATCATGAAGGCGCTCGACGCCGGCGCCATGGGCCTCATCTGCCCGATGATCAACTCGCGCGCCGAGGCGGAGCAATTCGTCTCCTACATGCGCTATCCCCCGCTCGGTCAGCGCAGCTTCGGCCCGACCCGCGCCGCCGTCGCCATGCCGGGCTATGGCGTCGCGATGAACGACGAACTGCTCGCCTTCGCGATGATCGAGACGCGGGGCGGCGTCGACAATCTTGAGGAGATCGCGGCCACGCCGGGGCTCGACGGCATCTATGTCGGCCCTGCCGACCTGACGCTCGGCACGAGCCAGGGCCGCCTGGCGCCGGGCTTCGACCGTCAGGAAGAGGAGATGATCACGTTGATCCGGCGCATCGCCGAGGTATGCGCCCAGCACGGGATCAAGGCCGCGCTGCACTGCGGCGCGCCGGAATACGCCGCGCAGGCGATCGGCTGGGGCTACCACATGACCACCGTCTCGGGCGACAGCCGCCTGCTCGCCGGCGCCGCCGCCGCCTCGGTCAGCCGCTGGAAGGGCCTGACCGGCCGCGACAAAACCGCCGCCGAGGCCAAGGGAGCCTATTGATGCCGCACGTCCTCGTCGCCGGAAAGCTGCATCCCGCCGGGCTGGCGCTGCTCGCACG
>JAGWRL010000254.1 GCA_028876585.1 Pseudomonadota bacterium
CGGCCGCGTCGTCGGCGCGCGCCGCCCAGGCTTCGCACTGCGCCTCCGAATAATCCTCGATCGCGATCGCCTCGATGCTGGCGCGAAAAATCATCGCGCAGCGGCGCGCGTCGGCGGGGAGGTAGGGGCGCAGGGCGATGACGGGGTTGCTATTGGCCACGCCGATCTCCCGTCATGGCGAGCGAAGCGAAGCCATCCACCTCTCCACACCCGCCGACCTTCCCAACCAACCCACGCGCACGGCGAGATGGATTGCTTCGCTGCGCTCGCAATGACGATCCGAGCGATACAATGGTGTCGAGGAATACGATCATTATCGCTTCGGCTCCCACGTGGTCGTGCCGTCCTTGTTGTCCTTTATCGCAACCCCAAGAGCAGCAAGTTCATCGCGAAGCTTGTCGGCCTCCGCAAAATTCCTCGCCGCGCGGGCAGCTTTGCGGCGTGCGATTAAATCGTCGATGCGTTGCTGAGTCGATGGGTCCGTCGAGTATGTTCCATCCGGATCTAAAGCAAACCAACCGCCAACACCTCGCACCGACGCCGTCCCATCGGCTCTACCGGTTGATGACACCGATCGCTCAATCGCAATGGGCGCTGTACCAGCCACCGATGCCGACGATTCAATGTTCATGCTTGTGTGTATAACTACCTTCATACGGCGTGTGAGTTTCATATGGTCGCAAGTGAACCCTAGGAAATCTAGGGAAGCACGCAATGCGGGCAGATGACCGATCCTTTTCAGTTCTTGGAGCCGAACAATCGCAGCGTGCGTATTGAGATCATCACAGAGCGCGTTAATCACCTCGTCGTCGATTGCTCCCGTCGAAGATGAGACGCCTTGGATCAGTTGGTACCATTCACGGAGTTCTTGCAGCGCTCGCTCTAACTCTCTCGCCGTCCAGTCGATCGGATCGCGATAGTGCGTACGAAGCATAGCAAGGCGTAAAACGTCTCCCGGCCAATTGCTGTCGCCGAACTTCTGGGTATCCAACAGTTCGCGGATCGTAACGAAATTGCCGAGGCTCTTCGACATTTTCTCGCCCTCGACCTGCAGGAAGCCGTTGTGCATCCAGACATTGGCCATGCGCTCGGAGCCGAACGCGCAGCACGATTGCGCGATCTCGTTCTCGTGATGGGGGAACACCAGATCGACGCCGCCGCCGTGGATGTCGAACACGTTTTTGTCGGCGTCCTCGCAAGACAAGCCGCCGCCGAACGGCTCCAGCAGCGTCTTCATCGACATCGCCGAGCATTCGATGTGCCAGCCGGGCCGGCCCGGCGCGGCGACGCCGGCCGGGCTCGGCCACGACGGCTCGCCGGGTTTGGACGGCTTCCACAGCACGAAATCCATCGGATCGCGCTTGTAGGGCGCGACTTCCACCCGCGCGCCGGCGAGCATCTCGTCGAGCGGCCGCCGCGCCAGCGAACCGTAGCGCGGCGCGCGCGGCAAAGCGTCCATCGCGCCGGGGCTGAACAGCACATGATCTTCGGCGACATAAGCGATGCCGCGCGCGACGAGGCGCTCGATCAGCGCCCGCATTTCGGCGATGTGATCGGTGGCGCGCGGCTCGTGCGTCGGGGCGAGGCAGCCGAGCGCGGCGACGTCGTCGCGATATTGCGCCAGCGTCTGCGACGTCACGCGCGCGATCGCTTCGTTGAGGGGGACGCCGGGAAAGTCGCGGGCGGCGCGGGCGTTGATCTTGTCGTCGACGTCGGTGACGTTGCGGGCGTAGATCACCCGATCCTCGCCATAGACCTGCCGCAGCAGGCGGAAAACCAGGTCGAACACGATGGCGGCGCGGCCGTTGCCGATATGGGCGTAATCGTAGACCGTCGGGCCGCAGACATACATGCGCACGCGCGCCGGGTCGATCGGCGCGAAGGGCTGCTTCGTCCGCGTCAGCGTGTTGTAGAAGCTCAGCGACATGAAAACCCCGATCCCGCGCGTGAGTGAGGGCCGCCCCCTCATACGTCAGAATCAGAAAAAGACGCGATGGGCCGGCCGCTCGATCAGCGACGGATAATTCGACCCCGGCAAATGCGCGACTGCGTCATGGGCGGGCTTATGGGGGCGCAGGCGGGCGCGTGTCAAGCGAAAGGCGTTTGACGTTTATACGGAATTTCCGTAGACTTACGTTGTGGCGAACAAGTTTGAGTGGGACGAGGCGAAGGCCGCGAACCATCTCGCCAAGCATGGCGTTTCCTTCGACGAAGCCATTCTAAAGTTCAACGACCCAGAAGGAGTGATCGTCCTGGCCGCTCGGCCGATGGACAAAGAGGATCGCTTCAAGTCCATCGGGCGCGTCAGCGCCTTTATCTATACCGTTGTTTTCACCTATCGCGGCGAGGTCGGGCGGGTCATTTCCGCTCCACACCCCAATCCGCCTGAGGAGAGACGCTATGGCGATCATTCGTTACAAACTTGACCCGAACGACCTGCGGGGACCTTCCCCCGAATCTCAAGCGCGGATCGACGCGCTCACCCCTGAGCAGATCGAGGAGAACGCCCGCACCGATCCCGACAATCCGCCTTCCACCGATGAAGAGTTGGCGCGTGGCGCCTTCGGTCGCGCCGTCCGGCTGACGCGCGAAAATCTCGGCCTGTCTCAGAGCGAATTCGCGCGCGCGTTCCACATCAATCTTCGCAGGCTGCAAGACTGGGAGCAAGGGCGCGTCAGCCCCGATTCCGTCACTTTGGCCTATCTCAAGCTCATCCAGCGCGAGGCCGGAATGGTCAGGCGCGTGCTCGAGACCGCGCCCTGACGCGCCTCATTCCGTCCTGTCGAGCCCATACAGCGTGTGCAGCGTGCGCACCGCCAGTTCCAGATAGGCTTCGTCGATCAGCACCGAGAACTTGATCTCCGAGGTGGTGATCGCGCGGATGTTGATGCCCTTCTCCGCCAGCGCCTTGAACGCGCGCGCCGCGACGCCGGTGTGCGAGCGCATGCCGACGCCGATCGCCGACACCTTCACCACGTCCTGCGCGCCGTGGATCGCGCCATAGCCTAGAACTTCCGACGAGGCTTCGAGGATCGCCATCGCGCGCTTGAACTCGGCGGTCGGCACGGTGAAGGTGATGTCGGTGTGCTTGGCGTCGTCCGACACCACCTGGATGATCATGTCGACGTTGATGTTGGCGTCGGCCAGCGGCCCGAAAATGGCGGCGGCGACGCCGGGCTTGTCGGCGACCTTGCGCAGAGTGATCTGCGCCTCGTCGCGCGAAAAGGCGATGCCGGTGACGACCTGTTGCTCCACGATATCCTCCTCCTCGCAGATCAGCGTGCCGAGCTTGGGCTCGGCGGGATCGTCGAACGACGAGCGCACATAGGTCTTCACCTTGTGCACCATCGCCACCTCGACCGAACGCACCTGCAAAACCTTGGCCCCGAGCGAGGCCATTTCGAGCATTTCCTCGAACGAAACCTTGTCGAGCCGCTTCGCCTTGGGCGCCACGCGCGGATCGGTGGTGTAGACGCCGTCGACGTCGGTGTAGATGTCGCAGCGGTCGGCGTGCAGCGCGGCGGCGAGCGCGACGGCGGAGGTGTCGGAGCCGCCGCGGCCGAGCGTCGTCACCCGCCCTGTCACGGCGTGGACGCCCTGAAAACCCGCGACCACGGCGACCTGCCCCTGCGCGAACCCCTTGATGATGTTCGACCCGTCGACGCCGGCGATGCGGGCCGAGCCATGCGCGTCGTCGGTGACGAGTGGGATCTGCCAGCCCTGCCACGACCGCGCCGGTATGCCCATGCCCGACAGCACGATGGCGAGCAGGCCGGCGGTGACGAGTTCGCCCGAGGCGACCACGGCGTCGTATTCGGCCTTGTCGTAGAGCGGCGCGGCCTCGCTCACCCAGCCGACCAGTTCGTTGGTCTTGCCCGACATCGCCGAGACAACGACGGCGACCTCGTGGCCCGCGTCGACCTCGCGTTTGACATGGCGCGCGGCGTTGCGGATGCGATCGAGATTGGCGACGCTCGTGCCGCCGAATTTAAGGACCAGACGCGACATTTCGTCTCGAAGCGTAAGGGCTTACTCGCCCGGGAGAGGCGCGTATAAAGGCGGCTCCCAATCCGGTCAACGACGCCTCCAGGAAAAGCCATGTCCGCCGCCGCCAGCCTGAAGCCCGATGAGGTCGCCCGCTTCGACGCGCTCGCCGCCGATTGGTGGAACCCCGACGGGCCGATGGCGCCGCTGCACAGGATCAACCCGGTCCGCATCGGCTGGCTGGTCGAGACGCTGGCGCGCCGGTTCCAAGCGCAGGGCCCCGCGCCGCTCGAAGGGCGGTCGATCCTCGACATCGGCTGCGGCGCCGGGCTGTTGAGCGAGCCGTTGTCGCGGCTCGGCGCCCGCGTCACCGGCCTCGACCCCGCGCCCTCGGCGATCGCCGCCGCGCGCGCCCACGCCGAGGCGACCGGCGCGGAGCTGACCTATCGCGCCGGAACGGTCGAGGATCTGGCGGCGGAGGGAGCGAAATTCGACGCGGTGCTGGCGATGGAGGTGGTCGAGCATGTCGAGGACGTCGCCGGCTTCATCGCGACCGCCGCCTCGCTCGCAGCGCCGGGCGGGATTCTCTGCCTGTCGACGCTCAACCGCACCGCGAAAAGCTTTGCGCTCGCCATCGTCGGCGCCGAATACCTGCTGCGCTGGGTCCCGAACGGCACCCATCGCTGGGAGCAGTTCGTCACGCCGCTGGAACTGACGGGCGCCCTGCGCCGCGCCGGCTTCGTCGTCACCGCCCGCCGCGGCCTGGTCTACGATCCGCTGCGGCGCGACTGGCGGCTGTCGGAGGATATGGCGGTGAACTATTTTGTGGCGGCTGTGGCGAGAGGCTAAGCGGAGCTTCATAGGACCGCGAATATCTCCTTAGGGTCCGCCGAGCGCGAAAACGGCGACGACGGGCTTGTAGTTGGTCGACTTGGGATCGGAGAGGGCTTGTCGAAGTAACGGCGAAGGTCGTCGTAGCCGCCGATGCGTTTGCCGTCGATGAAGGTCTGCGGCGGCGTCTTGACATTGTGCTATCCGCCCGCGTGGTCGTCGCCACCGTGCGCGGCGATGAACATGGCGACGGCCGACCGGCAATAGGATTCGATTTCGTCCTCTGCTCTCGTCTGATCGAAGCGTGCGATAATCAGCAGATCGGATCCTTTGATAAGCGCGGCAAACAAGCGGGCGGACCGGAGAGGATCGGGCACGTTCAGAACCGCATTCGCGTGCAAGTGACGCAACAGGGCCTCGATTTGGGCGATGACATGGGCGGGGCCGGCTTCGTAATGGAGCTTGCTTAACGATTTTTGATTCGTCTTGTCGGCCATGATCATAGCTTCGACACTGCGGACGTCCGGGCTCAACAGCGTGCGAAGCAGGGATGTTCCCACCGCCATGAGCTGATCTTCGGCCGATCCGTCGACGCCTTCAACAAGGGCCAGTGGTGCAAACTGATGGCAGCGGGCCGCGATGGCCGCGCTGAACAGCGCCTCCTTGTTCTCGAAGCGCCGATAGATGCTGAGCTTGGATATCTTCGCTCGCTGGGCGACCTTGTCCAAGGTCGCCGCTTGAAAACCCAATTCCACAAAGAGTTCGCACGCGGCGTCGACTATCGTTTGGCCAAGCGCCTCGTTGGCGGGCCGGCCGCGCCGGGCCTGGCTGTTTTCGGTCACGGCAATTCAAGTCCTTGACAGTATCCTAATTCTTGAATTACGATACCACGCAGTGTCAAAAATACGCAAGCCTGGCCCAGCCCAACCACAACACGGAGCCCATCACCATGGATGACGTCATCATCATCGGTGGCAGCTTTGCCGGTCTCGCTGGCGCCCTGCAACTCGGCCGCGCCCGCCGCAAGGTCACCGTTCTCGACACCGGCCTGCCGCGCAATCGCTTCGCCGGCCACTCGCATGGCCTGCTCGGCCACGATCACAAGCCGCCGCTGGACATCCTGGCCGAGGCGCGGC
>JAGWRL010000255.1 GCA_028876585.1 Pseudomonadota bacterium
AATGTCCGACCGGTTTCATCGAATACGAGGGCGCGAAAGCGCAATTGCGCCGGCTCGGGCGATAGCGCGCGCGCGGCTTGCCGTTTATCCTGGCCGGCATGCGTTTTGACCCCCAGAGCCGCCGCCTCGCGCAGAACCCGCGCGATCCCGCCTTTTTCGCCGATCCTTACGCGCTTTATCGCCGCCTGCATGGCGTCGGCGCGTTCTTCTGGGAGGATTACGGTTTTTGGTGTTTCGCCGGTCACGCCGAGGTGTCGGCGCTGCTGCGCGACAAAAGGTTCGGCCGGCAGATCCTGCATGTGGCGGCGCGCGCGGAGCTGGGTTGGCCGGACCGCCCCGCCCATCTCGCCCATTTCGACGCGCTGGAGCGCCATTCGCTGCTCGAACTGGAGCCGCCCGAGCACACAAGGCTGCGCGGGCTGGTCAACCGCGCCTTCGTCTCGCGCCAGATCGAGCGGCTGCGCCCGCGCATCGCCGCGCTCGCCGACGGCTTGATCGACGCGATGGCGCCCGGCGTCGACCTGATCGCGGCCTATGCGACGCCGATCCCGGTCGCCGTGATCGCCGAACTGATCGGCGCGCCGTTCGCCGATGCGCCGCGCCTGCTCGATTGGTCGCACAAAATCGTGGCGATGTATCAGTTCGCCCCGACCCGCGCCGACGAGGAGGCCGCCGACCGCGCCGCGCGCGAGTTTTCCGCCTATGTGCGCGACTTGATCGGCGAGCGGCGGCGCGCGCCGCGCGACGATCTGGTGTCGCAGTTGATCGCCGCCGAGAGCGGCGGGGGGCGCCTCAGCGAGGACGAGCTGGTGACGTCGGTCGTGCTGCTGCTCAACGCCGGCCACGAAGCGACGGTGCACGCGATCGGCAATTCCGCGAAGACCCTGCTGGAGCACGGCGCGCGCACGGTCGACGACGCTGTGGTCGAGGAGCTTCTGCGCTTCGACGCGCCGCTGCACATGTTCACCCGCTACGCCTTGCAGGAGGTGGAGATCGACGGCGTCCGCTTGCCCAAGGGCGCGCGGATCGGGCTGTTGCTCGGCGCCGCCAATCGCGACCCCGCCGTATTCGCAGAGCCGGACCGGCTCGACTTCGCCCGTGCGCCCAACCCGCATGTCGCCTTCGGCGCCGGCATCCATTTCTGCGTCGGCGCGCCGCTGGCGCGGCTCGAACTGCGCATCGCGCTCGCCGCGCTGTTCCGCCGCCTGCCGGGGCTGCGGCTGGCCGAGCCGCCGCAATGGCGCGACGCCTACCACTTCCACGGATTGACCGCGCTCAGGGTGGAGTGGTGAGCCAGGGCCGCACGTCGTCGGAGGGCAGGGCGCGGGCGGCCTCAGCGACGCGCACGCCGTCGATTGTCAGATCGGGCGCGATCTCGGCCAGCGGGATCAGCACGAAGGCGCGGCGCGCCAGATCGCGGTGGGGGATGACCAGCCGTTCGTCCTGATAGCTGAGATCGCCGTAATAGAGGATGTCGATGTCGATCACGCGCGGTCCCCAGCGCGTAGTGTCGACGCGGCCGAGGTCGCGCTCCAGTTGTTTGATCGCGTCGAGCAGATCGAGCGGGGCGAGATCGGTGCGGCCGATGGCGCAGGCGTTGGCGTAATCGGGCTGCGGCACGCCGCCCCAGGGGGCGGTGCGATAGAGCGACGACACCCGCTCGACGACGATTCCTCGCTCAGGCAGCGCGGCCAGAGCGGCGCGGATCGCCGCGGCGGGATCGCCGACATTGCCGCCGAGGCCCAGTCCGATCTCAGGCATGGTCGATCGCCTCGAACACGGTGAAGGCGGCGCGATGTTCGGCCGCGTCATGGACGCGAAACACCGAGGCGCCGCGCGCCAGCGCGGTCAGATTGGCGGCGAGCGTGCCGATCAGCCGGTCGTCGACGCCGGCGCCGAGCAATTCGCCAAACATGCGCTTGCGCGACACGCCGATCAGCACCGGCAGGCCGAACGCGTCGCGCAGCCGCCCGGTCGCCTTCAGCGCGGCCAGATTCTGCGCCCGCGATTTGCCGAAGCCGATGCCGGGATCAATCAGGATTTTCGCGCGCGCGATGCCGGCGCGGTCGGCCAGCGCCAGCGAGCGCTCGAAGAAACGCAGCATGTCCTCGACGATGTCGATCTCGCGCTCCATCGTCTCGCGATTGTGCATCACCACCACGCCGGCGCCGGCGCGCGCGATCGTTTCCGCCATCAGGGGATCGCGTTGCAGCCCCCACACGTCGTTGACGACGCTGACGCCCAGAGCCAGCGCGCGGCGCGCGATCTCCGCCTTGTAGGTGTCGATCGAGAACGGGAGCGCAAACTCCGCGACGAGCGGCCCGAGCGCCGGCTCCAGCCGGCGCCATTCCTCGTCCGCCGGCACCGGAACATGGCCGGGCCGGGTCGATTCCGCGCCGATGTCGAGAATGTCGGCGCCGCCTTCGGCGAGCTTGCGCGCCTGCGCGCGCGCCGACTCGAGGCCCTGGAAACGGCCGCCGTCGGAGAACGAATCC
>JAGWRL010000256.1 GCA_028876585.1 Pseudomonadota bacterium
CGTGCGGCAGCACGCCCGCGAGGCGGGCGTCGATCTGCGCCGCGTGCCCGGCAGCGGCCCGGCGGGGCGCATCACCCATGACGACGTGACGCGCTTTTCGGCAAGCCCGGCGCCGGCCGCATCGGCGCGCGGCGGCGCGCCCAATCTCGCCGTCGAGGACATCAAGATCACGGGCCTGCGCAAGCGGATCGCCGCGAACATGGCGGAGTCCAGCCGCCGTGTCGCCCATTTCTCTTATGTCGAGGAAGTCGACGTGAGCGCGCTCGAAGACACGCGCGCCGCGCTCAACGCCGGCGCGGGCGTTGAGCGGCCGCGATTGACGATGCTGCCCTTCCTGATGCTCGCCATCGTCAAGGCGGTCGCCGAGTTTCCGCAGATCAACGCCCATTTCGATGACGAGGCGGGCGTGATCCGCCGCTTCGGCGCGGTGCATCTGGGCATCGCCACGCAGACGCCCACGGGGCTCACCGTGCCGGTCGTTCGCCATGCCGAGACGCTGGGGCTTCATGCGGCGGCGCGCGAAATGAAGCGCGTCACGGAGGCGGCGCGCGCCGGGCTCGGCGCGGGCGCGGACATGTCGGGTTCAACCATCACGCTGTCGTCGCTCGGCGCGCTTGGCGGCGTGGTCTCGACCCCGATCGTCAACCGACCGGAAGTCGCCATCGTCGGCGTCAACAAGATCGTGGTGAAGCCGGTCTGGCGCGACGGCGCCTTCGCGCCACGCCGGACCATGAACCTGTCTTCGTCGTTCGATCATCGCGTGATCGACGGATTCGAGGCGGCGAGCTTCGTGCAACGCCTGCGGAGCCTGCTCGAACATCCCGCGCTGCTGTTCGTGGAGCCGGCGCCCTGACCAACGCGCCGGCTAATGTCCCCCCGGCGCCGCGCCGCCGAGCTTGACCTTGCGCAGCATCAGCGCCAGCGGAATCGCACCCAGCGCCATCAGCATCAGCACCCAAAACACATCGACATAGGCGAGCAGCGACGTCTGCCGCTGCACCTGCTGGCCGATCCAGCCCATCGCCTGCGCCCGCGCCTCGATCGCGGAAGCGCCTGTGCTCTGGAAGTAGTGCGTCGCCTGCTTCAGCGCGTTTTGATAGGAGGGCAGCGAGGGGATCGCCGCTTCGGCGAGCCGGCTCTGATGGAATTGTTCGCGACGCGCGAGCACGTTGGAGGCGAGCGACACGCCGATGGAGCCGCCGGTGTTGCGCGCGGCGTTGAGCAGAGCGGAGGCGTTGTCGGTCTGGTTGGGCTTCAGCCCGTCGTAGGAGGCGGCGGTGATCGGAATGAAAATCAGCGGCAGGCCGGCGCCGATCAACATGCGGGTCCTGGCGAAGAACCAGAAGTCGAGATCGCCATTCACGTTCGTCAGCCAATACATGGACAGCGCACATATCGCGGCGCCGGTCGCGATCAGATATCTTGGCTGCACCCGGCGCGACAATTGCCCGACCGCGAACATGGCGAACACCGAGACCAAACCGCCTGGCGACAGCACGAGCCCGGCCAGCGTCGCGGTATAGCCGAAATCGGTTTGCACCAACTGCGGCATGAAGTTGGTGGTCGCCAGCAGGATCGCCCCGGTCGCGCCCATCACCACGAAACAGGCCCCGAACTGGCGCGTGGCGATCAGCCGCACGTCGATCAGCGGATCGCGCCGGTTGAGCTCCCACGGGATCAGCAGCGCAAAGCCGAGCGCCGACAGCGCGGCGCTCCAGACGATGAAGCGCGAGCCGAACCAGTCCAGCACCTGACCGCGATCAAGGATAAGTTCGAGGCAGCCGAGCGCCAGCGCGACGAGTGCGAAGCCGATGGCGTCGAACCGCACCGCGACCTTTTCGTGCTTCTCGTCGATCAGAACCGAGATCAGCGCCAACGCGGCCAGGCCGACAGGCCCGTTGATAAGGAAACACCAGTGCCAGGAGAGATTGTCGGACAGCCAGCCGCCCAGCGTCGGCCCGATCACCGGCGCGACGACGACGGCGACGCCAAACAAGGCGAAGGCCTGGCCGCGCTTTTCGGGCGGGAACGAATCGGCCAGGATCGACTGGGCGACCGGCACCATGCCGCCGCCGGCGAAGCCCTGAAACACGCGGAAAAGCAGCAGCGAATTGAGACTCCAGGCAAAGCCGCAGGCCACCGAGCTCGCGGTGAACAGACCGAGGCACGCCAGGAAGAAGCGCTTGCGGCCGAACCGGCGCGCGAGATAGCTGGTCGCCGTGACGATGATCGCGTTGGCGACGAGATATGTCGTCACCACCCACGACGACTCGTCCTGGCTCACGCCGAGCCCGCCGGCGACGTAGTGCAGCGCGACATTGGCGATGGTGGTGTCGAGCACCTCCATGAAGGCGGCGACGGCGACAACCACCGCGATCAACCAGGGATTGACGGCGGGCTTCTCCGGCGCGGCGCCGCTCACGACTTGCGCCATAGCCTGACCTCGCCGACGAGGCGCTCCCACAGCGAGGGGGTCGGATCGACCCGCACGCTCGGCTCCACCGACATTCCCGGGCCGAGCGCGACGTCGGCCGGCCTGCCGTCGAGCACGACCTTCACCGGCACGCGCTGCACCACCTTCACGTAATTGCCGGTGGCGTTCTCCGCCGGCAGCAGCGAAAAGGCCGTGCCGGAGCCGGGCTGGACGCTGTCGACATGGCCGCGCCAGGCGCGGTCGGGATAGGCGTCAATGCTGACGCCGACGGGCTGGCCCGGACGCATCCGGTCGAGTTGGGTCTCCTTGAAATTGGCGGTGATCCAGATTTCGTCGGGCACGAACATCGCGAGATCGGCGCCGGGTTGGGCGAGTTCGCCCGGCGCGGCGGTGAGATTGACGATGCGGCCGGGCTCGCTGGCGCGCAAAGTGGCGTAGCTGAGATTGAGCGCGGCCGCATCGCGCTGCGCCCGCGCGACCGACACGTTCGCCCGCGCGTTGAGAAGCTGCGCCTTCAGCGCCTCCAACTGCCGCTCCGTGACGTTTTCGGCCGCTTCGGCGCTTTTCACCGCGGCGTCTTGCTGGTCGAGCTGCGAGGAATATTGCTGCGCGTTCTGCACGCTGCCGGCGCCTTTCTGCGCCAGATCCCGGTAGCGCGACGCCTGCTGCCGCGCGAAGGCGAGCGCGGCTTTGGCCTGATCGACCTGCGCCCTGGCGGCCTCGATCTGCGCGTTCTGCACGTCGAGCTGCGCCTGCGCATTGGCGAGGCCGGCCTTGGCGGAAGCAAGCTGCGCGTCGGCGGAATCGAGCGCAACCTGGTAATCGCGATCATCGAGCGTCGCGATCACGTCGCCAGCTTCGACATGCTGGTTGTCGGTGACGCTGACGGATTTGACATAGCCGGTTATTTTCGGCGCGATGGCGCTCTGCCGCGCGGCGATGAAGGCGTCGTCGGTCGATTCATAATGCGAGGATGCGTCCCACCAGAGATAGCCGGCGCCGATCGCGAGCGCGGTTCCCACGACAAGGCAAACCGTGAGCAGCGGACGCCGGCGCCAGAAGCGGCGATTGTCTTCGGCTTGCGGAGCCGCCGCAGGGCGCGCCGGTTCCGGCGGCGACGGCGCCGCGGGCGTGGCGCGGCTGGCCGGAGGCGTCGGCTTGGGGCGTGACGCCTGCGAAACCTCGACTTCATGGAAGTCGAGGTCGGAAAAGTCGGCCTCCAGCATGATCCCCACTCCAGTCTCCGGGATTGCCGCGTTGCTTGGAGATGGCCTGCCCGCCGTCGAATTCAATGTTGAAACGAAACGGTCACGTTCAGTTTACATGAGAACCCGCAGCGCCTATCTCTGCGTTTCCATGCAGAACGCGGATCGGAGTTCCGGGGAGCGCGACGATGAAGCCGGGAAGCGACGATGCGCCGCGCAGCGGCCGGCCGCCGAGCGAGCGCGCCTGCGAGGTCGAACCGCGCATCCTCGATGCGGCGGCGCGGGTGTTTCTCGAACGCGGCTTTGACGGCGCGAGCATCGAACTTATCGCGGAGACCGCGCGGGCGGGCAAACCGACGATCTATGCGCGCTATCGCGATAAAGCGGCGCTGTTCGAGGCCGCGTTCCTGCGACGGCTCGCGGCGCGCAACGAGCGGCTGGAAACACATCGTCCCCAGGGCGACACCGTCGAGGCGCGGCTCACCAGCATCGGCGTGGCGCTGGCGCTGGAAAGCCTGACCGAGGATTTCATCGGCCTGATGCGGCTGGCGATCGCGCAATCGCGGCGAATGCCGGAAATGGGCGAGAGCCTGATGGGGCAGACGCGAGAACGGGGCGGCCGGTTGGTCGCGCGGCTGCTGCGGGAGGAAATCTGCGCGCCGGGCTGGACCGAAGCGCGCGCGCTGAAGGCGGGCCGCATTTTCGCCGAAGTCGTGTTGCTGCCGTTTCTGCTGCGTGCGCTGTCGACGCGCGATTTGTCGGGCTTGCGCGCGGAGGTCGAGCCGCATGTGGCGGATCGGGTTGGGTTTTTTCTCGCGGGGTTGCGCAATGGCGGGTTGACGGCGCCGCAGCGGGCAGGCCGCCAAAGTCATTCGGCGTGAGCGCCCAGTTTTGCGCGTGCGTCTCGTATAATTCGCCAAAGCATTGGTCCGACGATCAAAGGCTTTCACAATAAAAAATCTCGGGGGGCGATGAAGTTCTGGCAGGGCATCGTTAGCTGAAGGGCAGGCGGCCGACGCAGACGTCGGGATCGTGGGTGGGTCATGTTGTGGAAAGTTCTTCTCTGGGCGGCTTTTGCGGTTGTGCTCACGGCCGCCGCCGCAGCGGTTTCCGACCCCGACCGGATTGCGCGATTTTCGCCGCAAGCCGCTGTTCTGGCGCGCGAAATCCGCGCCACTCTGCCGCTGGCCGCCCCTGACGCCGCCGCAAACGACGAGCCCGCGCAGGCCGCGGTTCCCGTCGAGGCGGCGACCGTCGCGCGCAAGGATTTTCCCGTCGTGCTGGAGAGCCTGGGCCAGGTCGCGCCCTACAACACCGTCACCGTAAAGGCGCGGGTCGACGGACAGGTGACGCGGATCGCCTTCAAGGAAGGGCAGGATGTGACGAAGGGCGAGTTTCTGGCGGAAATCGATCCCCGCCCGTTCGCGGCCGCGTTGGATCAGGCCACGGCCAAACAGCAGCAGGACGAGGCCAATCTCGCCAACGCCAAGGCCGACCTCGCCCGCTATTCCACGCTGGCGAAGCAGAGTTTCGCCTCACAACAGCAGGTGGACACCCAGAAAGCGCTGGTCAACCAGGACACCGCCCTGGTGGCCGGCGACATCGCCGCCATCGACGCCGCCAATGTGCAGTTGAGCTTCACCAAAATCACCGCGCCATTGACCGGCCGCGTCGGCTTCCGTCTCATCGATCAAGGCAACATGGCGTCGGGGAGCCAACAGACCGGCATCGTCGTCATCAACGAATTACAGCCGATCGCGGTGACGTTCACGGCGCCGGAGGAACGGGTTGGCGAGATCAACGCCCTGATGCGGAGCGGCGACGTCAAGGTCGTCGTCAAGTCGACCGACGGCAAGCCGCTCGCCAGCGGCGTGCTCGAAGTGGTCAACAATCAGATCGACGCGGCGACCGGCACCGTGCAATTGAAGGCCCGCTTCGCCAATTCCGACAACCACCTTTGGCCGGGCCTGGCCGTTCTGGTCGATTTGACGCTGGGCGTGGACAAGCAGGCGATCGTCGTCCCCACCGACGCGGTGAAACATGGCGCGAAGGGCCTTTACGTTTATGTGATCGACGAAAATGACAAAGCGCAACCGCGCCCGGTGCAAATCAAATATCAAAACATGCAGGAAGCCGCGATCGCGTCGGGCCTGAACGCCGGCGACAAGCTTGTGACCGCTGGCCAATCGCGATTGCGGCCGGGGCAGTTGGTCGCGATCCGCCCCGCTGACTCGCGGAGCTGACATGGCCGGAGGTTTTTCCGCACTCTTCATCCATCGCCCGGTCGCGACCACGCTGCTGATGTTGGCGTTGCTCGTCCTTGGCCTCGTCGCTTATCCGCTATTGCCCGTCGCGCCGCTGCCGCAAATCGATTTTCCCACCATCACGGTCTCGGCGCAGCTTCCCGGCGCCTCGCCGGAGACGATGGCCGCCTCAGTGGCTCAGCCGCTCGAACGCCAGTTCGCGCAGATCGCCGGCGTCGCCCAGATGACCTCTACGAGTTCGCTTGGCAGCACGGCGATCACGCTTCAGTTCGATCTCGACCGCAATATCGACGCCGCCGCCAATGATGTGCAGGGCGCCATCAACGCCGCCGGCGGACAATTGCCGAAGAATTTGCCGACCCCGCCGACTTATCGCAAAACCAACCCGGCCGACACGCCCATTCTCATTCTCTCCGTCAATTCCGACGTCGAGCCGCTGGTCGACGTCGACGACGTCGCCGAGAACATCCTGGCGCAACGCATGAGCCAACTCGCCGGCGTCTCGCTGGTCCGGGTCGGCGGCCAGCAGCAGAAGTCGATCCGCATTCAGATCGATCCGGCGAAGCTCGTCGAAAAGAATATGCAACTCGAAGACGTGCGTTCGCAGATCATGACCGCAACCGTCGACAATCCCAAAGGCGCGATCATCGGCGACAAGCAGACCTTCACCATCTACGACAACGATCAACTTACCGCTGCGAAGGATTGGAACAATGTGATCGTCGCCTATCGCAACGGGGCGCCGGTTCGCATCCGCGACATCGGCAAAGCGGTATCGGGACCGGCGGACAGCACGCAAGCCGGCTGGGCCGAGGGCAAGCGCGGCGTCTTTCTCGTGGTGTTCAAACAGCCAGGCGCCAATGTCATCACGACGGTCGAACGCATCAAGAAGCAACTCGCCAAGCTGACGGCGGCGATCCCGCCCGACATCAACGTGACCATCATCTCGGATCGCACCACCACCATCCGGGCCGCCGTCGCCGACGTCCAGTTCACGATGCTGGTGACCATCGCGCTCGTGGTCGGGGTCATTTTCGTGTTTCTGCGCAATGTCTGGGCGACAATCATCCCCAGCGTCACGGTGCCCTTGGCGCTGCTTGGCGCCTGTGCGCTGATGTGGGGCATAGGCTATTCCCTCGACAATCTGTCGCTCATGGCGCTGACCATCGCCGTGGGATTTGTCGTCGACGACGCCATCGTCGTGCTGGAAAACATCACGCGGCACATCGAGGCCGGCATGAAGCCGTTTCCCGCCGCGATCAAGGGCGCTGGCGAGATCGGGTTCACCATCATCTCGATCTCGGTCTCGCTGGTGGCGGTGCTCATTCCGCTGTTGCTGATGAGCGGCATTATCGGACGATTGTTCCGGGAGTTCTCGGTCACAATCGCGATGACGATCGGCGTCTCCGCCCTGGTGTCGCTGACGCTGACGCCGATGATGGCTTCGCGCTTCCTAAAGCCGCACGACGAGGAGAAACACGGCCGGATTTACAAGCTGAGCGAGCGCGGCTTCAACGCCCTGGCTCGGGGATACGAGCGCGGCCTCGACCTCGCGCTGCGCCGCAGCTTTATCACGTTGATGATCTTTCTGGCGACCGTCGCGGCCACCGGCGCATTGTTTGTGACCATCCCGAAGGGCTTCTTTCCACAACAGGACACCGGCGTCCTTTTCGGCACCACGGTCGCGGGCCAGGATGTTTCGTTCCCGACGATGTACAAGTTGCAGGAGAAAATTGGCGCGATCGTCCGGGCGGACCCCGCCGTGGCCACTGTGGCGATGGGGCTGGGAACCGGCGTCGGCAACGCATCGCAGAACTACGGCCGGTTGTTCATCACGCTAAAGCCGCGAGAAGACCGCGAAGCCGACGCTTTCGAGGTGATCGCCCGGATCCGGCGCAAAGCCGCGCAGGTCGCCGGCGTCACTCTTTATCTGCAAGCCGCGCAAGACGTGACCGTCGGCGCCCGTTTCGCGCTCACCCAATTCCAATATACGCTGCAAGACGCTGATTTCGACGAGCTGACTCACTGGGCGCCGCTGATCCTCAACAAGCTGCGGTCCCTGCCTGAGTTGCGCGACGTCGGCTCCGATCTGCAATCGGACGGTTCGACTTTGACGCTGACCATAGATCGCGATATGGCGGCGCGCTTTGGCATAGAGCCGCAGCAGATCGACGACACGCTCTATGACGCGTTCGGACAACGACAGGTCACGCAATATTTCACTC
>JAGWRL010000027.1 GCA_028876585.1 Pseudomonadota bacterium
CTCACCAGATCGCCACAATCGACTTGACCAACCCGCAATCCGTCAGCCATGTCTCCGAACAGGTGTAAGCGATGTCCCAGGACTAAACACTGCGCTCGCAATGACAGTGTTTCAGCTTGATAGGGTATCGCTCTTACGTCGTCAGGAGGCGCCCGCATGGCCGGTTTCGATGGTTTCGCCACCCAGCAATTCGCCCTCGGCGAGGCGACCCTGCACGCCCGCATCGGCGGCGCCGGCCCGCCGCTACTGCTGCTGCACGGCTATCCGCAATCGCATCTGATGTGGGCGCAGGTCGCGGAGACGCTGGCCGACAGGTTCACCCTCGTCGCGCCGGATCTGCGCGGCTACGGCCGCTCCTCGACGCCGCCTTCGCACGCCGGCGAGCGCTACAGCAAACGCGTCATGGCGCAGGACTGCATCGGCCTGATGGCCGCGCTCGGCCATGAGCGCTTCGCCGTCGCCGGCCACGATCGCGGCGGCCGCGTCGCCTATCGGCTCGCGCTCGACCATCCCGAGCGGGTGACCAAAATCGCCGTGCTCGACATCGTGCCGACCTGGGAAATGTGGGCCGGCATGGATTCCGCGCGCGCTATGGCGGTGTATCATTGGATGTTCCTGGCCCAGCCCGAACCGCTGCCCGAGGCGCTGATCAACGCGGCGAGCCAAACCTATCTCGAACACACGCTGGCGAGTTGGACCGCCGACCATTCGCTCAAAGCCTTCGCGCCCGAGGCGCTGGCGGCCTACGCGGAGGCCTTCCGCGATCCCGCGCGCGTCCACGCCACCTGCGAGGATTATCGCGCCGGGGCGACGATCGACCGGGCGCTGGATGAGGCCGACCGGGCAGCTGGCCGCAGAATCGTCGCGCCGCTGCTGGCGCTATGGGGCGCGAAGGGCATACCGGCCAAGGGCGAGGGGCCGCTGGAGGTCTGGCGCCGCTGGGCCGGCGACGTGCGCGGCGAGGGGATCGACTGCGGCCATTTCCTGCCCGAGGAAGCGCCCGCGGCGACGGCGCGCGCGCTGGCGGATTTCTTTTAGAGCGTGCGGCGATTGGATGGAATTGTCATTGCGAGGAGCGAAGCGACGAAGCAATCCACAGGCGGCGGCACAATCAAAGATGCCGGCGATCTCGCAGCGGTGGATTGCTTCGCTCCGCTCGCAATGACGGTGGATCAAAGCAAACGCGATTTGCTGTAGAAGGGGCACGCGATGAAACGGGTTTTGCTGGCGCTGGCGTTGACGGGGTTCTGCGCGGTCGCGCGGGCGGACGAGGCGAAGCCCGGCCTCGACAGAATCAACCATATCGTCGTGATCTATCTGGAGAACCGCAGCTTCGACAATCTCTACGGCCTGTTCCCCGGCGCAGAGGGCGTGCCGGCCGACGTTCCCCCGCAGCTCGACAAGGACGGCAAGCCTTATGACACGCTGCCGCCGGTCAACTATGTCGGCCTGCGCGAATTGAAAGTCGACGAGCGCTTCCCCAGGGACCTGCCCAACAAGCCGTTTCGCGCCGACAAATATGTCGGGTTGGAGGGCGTCACCGGCGACGCCTGGCATCGCTTCTATCAGGAGCAGTTGCAGATTGACGGCGGCAAGATGGACAAGTTCGTCGCCTGGAGCGACGCGGCCAGTCTGGTGATGGGCTATAACGACGCCTCGCGCACGCCGATGTGGCGGCTCGCCAAGGACTATACGCTGATGGACCATTTCCATCACGGCGCGTTCGGCGGCTCGTTCTTCAACCACATCTACATGATCTGCCTGTGCGCGGCGAAATTCCCCGACGCGCCCGACGACATCAAGGCCAGGCTCGATGAAAACGGCGGCCTGATCAAGGACGGCGCGGTGACGCCCGACGGCTTCGCCGTCAACACGCTGTTCCCCAGGGGCGGGCCGCTGCCGGCATGGGCCAAGCCCGACCGGCTCGTGCCGCCGCAGACCGCTCCCACCATCGGCGACCGGCTAGACGACAAGGGGATCGACTGGGCCTGGTATTCCGGCGGCTGGGACAACGCGGTCGCCAACCGCGCCGACCCGCTGTTCCAGTTCCATCATCAACCGTTCGCCTATTTCGCCCATTACGCTTTGGGCTCGCCGGGCGCCAAACACCTGAAGGACGAGCACGATTTCATCGCCGACATAACGCATGGCGCGCTGCCGCCGGTCGCCTTCTTCAAGCCGGTCGGCGAGGACAACGAACACCCCGGCTATTCCGCCGTGCTGGCGGGCGAGAACCACACCGCGTTCCTGATCGAGATGATCCAGAAAAGCCCGCTGTGGAAGGACACCGCGATCATCGTCACCTATGACGAGAACGGCGGCCTTTGGGATCATGTCGCCCCGCCGAAGGGGGATCGCTGGGGGCCGGGCTCGCGCGTGCCGGCGCTGCTGATCTCGCCGTTCGCCAAGCGCGGCTTCATCGATCACACGGTGATGGACACCACCGCGATCGACAAGCTGATCGAAACCCGCTTCGGCCTGGCCCCGCTAGGCGCACGCGACGCCGCCAGCCCCGACATGACGCAGGCGTTCGATTTCGGCCCGTGATCACACGTGCAGGATATAGGCCCCGATCGGCGTGCGCGCCTGCCAGCCGGCGCGCTCCAGTTCGGGCGTGTCGTGCTCCCCCTCGGGGAAGCCCAGGCACAGATAGGCGATGAACTTGTAGCTCGCGGGCAGGCCGAGATCGGCGACCATGCGCGCGGGATCGAGGATCGACACCCAGCCCAGGCCCAGCCCGCGCGCGCGCGCCGCCAGCCAAAGCATCGCGATCATCGACACGACGGAATAATCCAGCGTCTCCGGCATGGTGAGCGCGCCCAGCCCGTGGCCCTGTTGCGTGCCGCGATCGCAGAACACCGCGAATTGCGTCGGCGCGGCGTCGAGCCCCTCCAGCTTCAGCCGCGCATAATCGTCGGCGCGCGAGGGCGCCTGCGCCGCCAGCGCGGCGGCGTTGCAGGCGCGGAAATTGGCCTTCACCGCCGCGCGCATGGGCTCCGAGGCGACCTCGACCAGCCGCCACGGCTGGCTGTTGCCGACCGAGGGCGAGAGCTGCGCCAGCCCGAGCATCTCGTCGATCAACGGGCGCGGGACAGGCTCGCGCTTGAAGCGGCGCACGTCGCGCCGCCAGTTCATCAGCTCGCGCAGGCCGGCGAGGAAGGCGTCGTCGAAACACGGCGGGGCGGTCATGGAGCCTCGGCGATGACATGGAAGAACGAGCCGGTGACGCGGCCGCGACGCGAGCCGCTCGGCGCCTGCGCGCCGCCGTGGGCGTCGCCGACCTGCGCCAGCGGTGCATCATCGCCGGCGGCGGCGATGGTGGCGTAATGGAATTCGTGGCCGAGCCGCACCGCGCCCTGCGGCCCCAGCGCCCCGTCGGCGATGAGCCGGGCGCGGCGATAGCCCAGCGTCATGCGGCGCTTGAAGAAGCTGGTCTCGACCGACAACAGCCCCGCCATCTCGTGACGCGCGCCCTGCGCGTCGGTCAGCGCGCGGCCGAGCGCCATATAGCCCCCGCATTCCCCATGCACCGGCCGCGTCTCGGCGAAGCGCCGCAAGCCGCGCATGAAGCCGGAGGCGGCGGCGAGCCGGCCGGCGTGCAATTCGGGATAGCCGCCCGGCAGCCAGCACACGTCGGCGTCATCCGGCGGGGCTTCGTCGGCGAGCGGCGAGAAAAACACGATCTCCGCCCCGGCCCGCCGCCAGCCGTCGGCGAGATGGGGATAGAGGAAGCTGAACGCGGCGTCGCGCGCCACCGCGATGCGCTGCCCCGGCGGCGCCAGCGCCAGCGCCGAACCGCCCGCCGCCACCGGCGCGGCCAGCCCCGACACGGCGTCGAGATCGACATGGGCGGCGACGAAGGCGGCCAAAGCGTCGAGCCGCGCGTCGAGATCGGCCGTCTCGCCCGCCTGCACCAGGCCGAGATGGCGCTCGGGCAAAGCGATGTCGTTCTGGCGCGGCAGCGCGCCGAGCACCGGCAGGCCGAGCCGCTCCACCGCCTGCGCCGCCAGCCGCCGATGCCGTTCGCTCGCCACCCGGTTGAGCACGACCCCGCCGATGCGGAGGCGCGGATCGTAGCGCGCGCAGCCCAGCGCGATCGCCGCCGCCGATTGCGCCTGCCCCGACACGTCGAGCACGAGAACCACCGGCAGCCCAAGCCAGGCGGCGATGTCGGCCGAGGCGCCGGTCGCGCCGATGGGCTCGGCCGCGCCGTCGAACAGCCCCATCGAGCCTTCGACGATCAGCATGTCGGCGCCCAAGCCGCCGGCGAGCGCGCGTGTGAGCGCCGGCGACATCGCCCAGGAATCGAGATTGACGCTGTCGCGCCCCGCCGCCGCCGCGTGAAAGGCGACGTCGATATAATCGGGCCCCGATTTGGCGCCGGCGATCTTCACCCCGCGCGCGCCAAACGCCCGCAGCAGGCCGAGCGTCAGCGTGGTCTTGCCGCTTCCCGAGCGCGGCGCGGCGATCATCAGCCCGCGCGCGCTCATGCCGAAATGCTCCATTGGACAGGGCCGGTTCTTGCGCTAAGCCACGCCCCATCATGGCGGACGACACCGAGGCCGGCGACAAGCCGTTGCGACGCGGC
>JAGWRL010000257.1 GCA_028876585.1 Pseudomonadota bacterium
CCGACTCAGCGGCACGGTCGGCGCCAGGATGCGGTCGAACTCCGCCACGTCCCCCGTGGCGAGCGCCGCCAGCGCGGCGGAAGCGGCCGGGGCTATCGCGTCGAAAATGCCGAGCAGAGCGTGGCTGTGGCCCTGCGCGTCGCCCTTGATCAGGTCGGGATAGTTGAAGTCGTCGCCGGTATACATCCTGACGCTCGCCGGCAGGCGCCGCCGCATCGTGATTTCCTTGTTGGCGTCGAGCAGCGAAATCTTGATTCCATCGACCTTGGCCACGCTTTCGTCGATCGCCCGCAGCGCGGTTTCCAGGCTCGCCTCGAAATTCGCGCCGCCCCAATAGCCCGCCAGCGCCGGATCAAACATGTCGCCGAGCCAATGCAGAATCACCGGCTTGTCGCATTGGGCGAGCACGGCGCGATAGACCTTGAGGTAATCGTCCGGCCCGCGCGCCACCCGCGCCAGCGCGCGGCTCGCCATCACGATCAAACGACCGCCAAGCCGCTGGACCGCCTCGATCTGTTCTCCATAGGCGCGGATGACGTCGTCGAGCGTGCGCGCTTTGGCGGGATCGAGATGATCCGTGCCGACGCCGGAAAAGATGCGGTCGCGCTCGTGCGGCGCGGCGGCGTCGAGCGAGCGGCCAATCAGCTCCAACGCGCCGGGCCAATCGAGACCGCCGCCGCGTTGGGCGGTGTCCATCGCCTCGGCGACATCAAGGCCGAGATCAAGCAGACGCCGGCGAAACGCCAGCGTCGCCGTCCAATCAATCGAGGGCCCGAGCGAAGGCTCGCGATGGGAAAACGGGTCGGCGACGACATGGGCCGCCGAAAACGCGATGCGATTGAAGCGATGCGGCCCGCGCGGAGGCGCGACCGGGACGCCTTGCAGGCGATAGTCAATGGCGCGCCCGTGTTCGTCAGGCAACATGATTGTCAACGACATGCTGGCCGCTCCTCTATCAGAATCGGGGAATGACGAGGCCGCCGTCGGCTTGCAGCGCCTGTCCGGTGCAATAGGCCAACTGGCCGGTCGCCAGCGCGACGCACATATCGCCGATGTCGCGCGGCTGCCCCATGCGCGGAATGACCGTAAGCCCCTCGGCGATGCGCTGTTCGTAGACGTCCTTCACCACCGCCGTCATCGGCGTTTCAATCAAGCCGGGCCGTATCTCGTAGGACCCGATGTCGTGCGCGCCGAGCCGCACCGCAAACAGCTTGGCGATCATCGAAGCCGCCGATTTCGACACGCAATATTCGCCGCGCGCGATCGAAACCGCCACCGCGTTGGACGAGGAAATCGTGATGATCGACCGATGCAGCCCTATGGGCGCCGGCCGCGCCAGCGCGCGTTTCGCCCAGGCCTGGGTGAGAAAGAACGTCCCACGTGCGTTGACGCTCTGACAATGATCGTAGCTCTGCGGCGTCACCTCCAGGAGATCGCCGCGCCGCAGCACCGACACGCCGGCGTTGTTGACGAGCGTCGTCAATTCTCCGACGCCGGATTCAGCCTGCGTGAGGATGTCCTCGTGGCGGGAAAGGTCGGAAATGTCGCCGATGGTGGCGACCGCCTTGACGCCGCGCGCTTGCAAGAGCGCGAGGGTCTCGTCGACTCCCGCGTCGTGTTCGAGCGCGTTGACGGCGACCGCGAAGCCGCGTTCAGCGAGCGCACAGGCGACGCCCTTGCCGATGCCGCGGCCGCCGCCGGTGACGAGGACCGCGTAGCCGCTCATGCGAGCGCCCCGTTCTTTAACAATTCGCGCGCGATCACCGTGCGTTGAATCTGTTGCGTGCCTTCATAGATCTGGCAAATCTTGGCGTCGCGATAGAGCCGCTCGACCTCGAACCCCCTGATGTAGCCGGAGCCGCCAAAAATCTGCACCGCGTTCGCGGTCTGCGCGACCACCATATCCCCGGCGAAGCACTTGGCGATCGAGCAGGCGGCGTTGGCGGGTTCGTCGTTGTCGATCATCACCGCGGCGCGATGCACCAACGCCCGCGCGGCGGTGATCTCCTTGAACATGTCGGCGAGCATCCATTGCAGGCCTTGATGCGAGGCCAGCGTCTGGCCGAACTGCCGGCGGGTCTTGGCGTAATCCAACGCCGCCTCCAGCCCCGCCTGCGCGACGCCGACGGCGAGCGCGGCGATGCCGACCCGGCCCTTTTCGAGCGCCCCCATCATGATGTGAAAGCCCCGGTTTTCCTCGCCCAGCAGCGCCTCGCCCGGCAGGCGCACGTCGTCGAAGGTCAGCGCGCCGACCTGGCTCGCGCGCTGGCCCATCTTGTGTTCCTTCGGACCGCGGCCGACGCCTTCGAGATCGAACGGCACGATGAAGATCGACATGCCGCGATTTCCCGCCTCCGGGTTGGTGCGCGCCAGCACGAAGCCGACGTCGGCGACGGGGGCGTTGTGGATCCACGTCTTCGCGCCATTCAGGCGCCAGCCGTCGCCCGCGCGCGTCGCAATGGTCTTGAGCCCGGCGACATCCGAGCCCGCCTCCGATTCCGAGATGCAATAGCTGACGATCTTGCGCGCGCGCAGCACATCTCCCAACCATTGCCGCCGCTGCGCCGGCGAACCGTGGCGCGTCAGCAGCGTCCCAATCAACTCCACGACGCCGCATTGGTCGGCGACCGAGGCGTAGCCGCGCGACAGCTCCTCCATCACGATCGCATAGGCGTAGCAATCAAGCCCGACGCCGCCATGTTCGGCGGGAACCGTGACGCCGAACAGCCCGAGTTCGCCCATGCGGGCGTAGATGTCGGCGGGAAAGGACTCGTCGCGATCCAGCGCCTCGGCGCGCGGGCGCACGACCTCGTCGGCGAATTTGCGCGCCGCGTCGCGGATGTGCAGGTAAGTGTCCCGATCATGCTTGGGGGTCGACAACATTGCGCTTCCTCGCCGTCCCGGCCCGCGAGACGCCTCAATCTGACAACCGCCTGCGTCTCGACGGGCTTGCGCCGAAATCGGCGCTTGCCGAAATTGTAACTATCTAGTTATTTATAAGTCCGGCCGGCTCGCGTCAAGCGAGTGAGGTCGCCGACCCGCGAGCGCGCGGGGTCGCGCAACGAGCGGAGCGAGGATATGGCCAGGAACGTCGAGCGGTTGCAGCCCGCCGAAATCGCCGCCCGCATTTTCGACAGCGCCACGATCGCGCTGACGGGGTCCGGCATTTTTCTGGAAGCGGACGAGATTTTCGCCGCGCTCGAATCGTCGTTCCTGACCACGGGGCGCCCGCGCGATCTGACCATCGTGCATGCGTTGGGGATAGGCGATGGCCGCGGCAGCGGCCTCAGCCGCTTTGCTTATGCCGGCATGGTGCGGCGCGTGATCGGCGGCCATTGGAGTTGGTCGCCGCGCATGCAGCAACTCGCTCAAACCAACGCCATCGAGGCCTACGCCTTCCCCGCCGGGGCGATTTCCAATCTGTTGCGCGAGATCGGCGCGAAGCGGCCGGGGTTGATCACCCGCATTGGTCTCGGCACTTTCGCCGACCCGCGCCTCGATGGCGGGCGCTGCAACGCGGCGGCGCGCGACGAACTCGTGGAGTTGATTGAAATCGCCGGCCAGCCATATCTGCGCTATAAGCCGATGCGGATCGACTTCGCGTTCATCCGGGCCACCGAATCGGATTCGCACGGCAATCTGACCTCGCATCGCGAGCCGGCGGACCTCGACAGCCACGCCGTCGCGCTGGCGGCGCATAATTGCGGCGGCCGGGTGTTCGCCCAGGTGGAATCGATGCGCGACCGGCGCACATTGCACGCCCGGTTGGTGCGCGTGCCCGGCGTGCTGGTCGACGGCGTGCTGATCGCCCCGCATTCGCGCAAGACCTATCTGCCGAACTACGAACCGCGCATCTCCGGCGAGGCGCCGCTGGGCGCGAAAGACGCGGCCTCCGCCTCGGAATTGCCGACCGGCATCCGCCGCATCATCGCGCAGCGGGCCTTGGCGGAACTGCGCGACGCCCGCTCCGTCAATTTCGGCTTCGGCATTCCCGGCGGCATTCCCGCGCTCGCGGCGGCGACGCGCGAGGTCGATTATTGGGGCACCGTCGAGCAGGGCATCCACAACGGCGAGATGCTCGACGGACCGATGTTTGGTTCGGCGCGCGATCCCGACGCGATCATTTCCTCCAACGATCAGTTCGATTTCTATTCCGGCGGCGGCATCGACGTCGCCTTTCTCGGCATGGGCGAGATGGATCAGGCCGGCAATGTCAACGTGTCCAAGATCGGCGGCAGGCTGGTTGGTCCCGGCGGTTTCGTCGACATCACCCAGACCGCGCGCAAGGTCGTCTTCTGCGGCGCCTTCGAGGCGAAGGGATTGAGCGTCGAACAGGACGCCGCCGGCGCCTTGCGCATTCTCGCGCCCGGCGAATTGCCGAAACTCGTCGCCAAGGTCGAGCACGTCACCTTCAGCGGCGCTCAGGCGCGCGCCAACGGACAGGAGGTGCTTTATATCACGGAGCGGGCGGTGTTCCGGCTCGACCCCGACGGCGTCGCCCTGGTGGAGGCGGCCCCGGGTCTCGATCTTCAGCGCGACATCCTGGCCCGAATGGAATTCGCGCCGCTCATCCGGCTTTCACCAGCCGGCGAATCGTATCGACGTTGAATTCGAGCCGCTCGTTCAGCCGCTCCGCCGCCATCAGATCGCGGTCGTAGATGACGGAGCCGGTATAGCGGTTCGTCAGGTAATAATAATTGATCGCCGCGATCGTGATGTTGAGCTGCACCGCGTCGATGCCTGCTCGAAACACGCCCTTGGCGACGCCGCGATCGACGATGCCCTGCACGACGCCGGTGAACCGCGGATATTCCTGATTGATGATCTTGGACTTTTTCAGGTGCCGTCCTTTATGCAGGTTCTCGCTGTTGACGAAGGTCAGGAACTCGGGATTGGCGAGGTAATATTTCCAGGTGAACCGCACCAGCGTTTCCAGCGCCGCCTCGGGCTCCAGCGCGTCGAGCGCCAACTTGCGTTCGGCGGCGCGAATGTCGAGATAGGCGTCCTCCAGCACGGCTGTGAACAATTCTTCCTTGCTGTTGAAATAATGATAGATCATGCGCTTGTTGGCCTTGGCGCGCACGGCGATGCTGTCGACGCGCGCGCCGCCGAAGCCAAGCCGGGCGAATTCTTTCTTGGCCGCTTCGAGAATCCTCGCGCGGGTCGCCTCGGAGTCGCGCTGACGCGGCGGTTTTCGGGTCGAGACCTTATCCAAGAAATCACTCCTGCTCGCGGCGAATTGTCGCTGATGGCGCCGCGCGGCCGAATTGTCCATGCCAGCTCGCAGCAGCGAGCCGAAATCGGCCGGGCGAGGCTTGAACTAAATAACTGGTTAGTTATTATCGACACAATGTCGAAGGGACGTCAAACGGCCTTTCAAGGGGCGCGAAATTCGAGCCGCCGAGACGGCCTGCGCGGACGTCGCGCGGTCTTGCGGGCGCCGACAAGGGGGAGCCGTCGCGATGGTTGACTTTATCGTTGTGGGCGCGGGTTCGGCGGGTTGCGCGCTCGCAGCAAGGCTCAGCGAACGGCCCGACGTCAGCGTGTTGCTGCTCGAGGCGGGGCCGCAGGACACCAATCCTTACATCCATCTGCCGGTCGGTTTCTACAAGATGACTTCGGGGCCGCTGACCTGGGGCCTGACGACCGCGCCGCAAAAGCACGCCAACAACCGCGAAATTCCCTACGCTCAGGCGCGCGTGCTGGGCGGCGGCGGCTCGATCAACGCGGAGGTCTTCACCCGCGGTTGCCCGGAGGATTTCGACGCCTGGGCGAGTGAATTCGGCTGCCATGGTTGGTCGTTCGCCGAGGTCCGGCCGCTGTTCGTTCGCTCTGAGGACAACGACACCTTGTCGGGCGATTGGCACGGCGTCGGCGGCCCGCTCGGCGTCTCCTCGCCGGTTCAGCCGCATCGCCTGACGCGCGCGTTCGTCCAGGCGTGCCAGCAATACGGCATGCCCTACAATCCCGATTTCAACGGGCCGCGACAGGAAGGCGCGGGCGCCTATCAGACGACGACGCGGGAGGCGCGGCGCTGTTCGGCCGCCGTCGGTTATCTGCGCCCGGCGCTGGGGCGTCCCAATCTGCAAGTGAAGACCGGCGTCACCGTCAATCGCATCGCGCTGGAGGGCGGGCGCGCCATCGGCGTCGAGATCGTCGAAAACGGCCGGGCGAGCCTCCTGCGGGCGGAACGGGAGATCCTGCTCGCCTCGGGCGCGATCGGCAGCCCGAAGTTGATGCTGCTCTCCGGGCTCGGCCCGGCCGACGAACTGCGCGCGGTGGGCGTGCCCGTGGTCGCCGATCTGCCGGAAGTGGGCAAGAACCTGCACGATCATTTCGGCGTCGATATCGTCTATGAACTGAGCGGCCCCTACAGTTTCGACAAATACAGCAAGCCGCACTGGATGCTGTGGGCCGGTCTCGAATACGCCCTGTTTCGCAAGGGCCCCGTCGCTTCCAACATCGTAGAAGGCGGCGCGTTCTGGTATGGTGACCGTTCGGCGCCGACGCCGGATTTGCAGTTCCATTTCCTCGTCGGCGCCGGCGTCGAAGCGGGCGTGCCGAAGATCGCCTCGGGCTCGGGCGTGACGCTCAATTCCTACACGCTGCGCCCGAAGGCGCGCGGCTCGCTGACGTTGCGCTCCGCCCATCCCGGCGACATGCCGATCGTTGATCCCAACTTCCTCGGCGATCCCGACGATGTCAGGATTTCCACCGAGGGCGTCAAGATCAGCCGCGAGATCATGAGCCAATCGGCGATGGGGCGATATGTCCGCAAAGAGCATTTCCCCGGCCCCGACGTGCGCACGCAGGCCGATTTCGAGGCATACGCCCGCCAATATGGCCGCACCTCCTATCACCCCGTCGGCGCCTGCCGCATGGGCGGCGATGCGCGCTCGGTCGTCGATCCCGAATTGCGGGTGCGCGGGGTCGCGGGACTGCGGATTTGCGACAGCTCGGTCATGCCCAGGGTCACGAGCTCCAACACCAACGCCACCGCGATCATGATTGGCGAAAAAGCGGCGACGCTGATTCTTGGCAACGCCTGAAAAATCAGGGCGTCGGCGCATCCTCGCGCAGCAGGCCCTGTCGTTTCAGATCCGACCAGAACTCGCGCGGAATCGGTTGGTTGAACCAATCGAGGTTCTGCTGCAACTGCTGCACATTCCGCGTTCCCGCGACAAAGGAGGCGATCGCGGGATGAGCGATGACGAATTGCAGCGCCGCCGCCGGCAGGGGCACGCCATGCGCGGCGCAGACCTGCTCGATCTTCGCCACCTTGTCCATGATCGGCGCGGGCGCGGGAGCATAATTGTATTTGGCGCCGGGCCTGGCGCCGGTCGCCAAAATCCCCGAATTGAAGCCGCCGCCGACGACGACCGCCGCGCCGCGCTGCTGACACAGCGGCAGGAACGCGTCGAGCGCCTCCTGTTCAAGCAAGGTGTAGCGGCCCGCCAGCAGGAAACAATCGAAGTCGCGCAGTTTCAGCGCTTCATGACAGACCTGCCATTCGTTGCAACCGACGCCGATCGCCTTCACCACTTTTTCGTCGCGCAATTTCGCCAGCGCCCGCCACGAACCCTCCATCGCCTGACGGAACGCCTCGGGCTGCCGCTCGGGGCCATGCGAGAACACATCGGGATCGTGGATGAACGCGATGTCGACGCGCTCCAACCCCAGACGGTGCAGCGATTGCTCGAACCCGCGCATGGTCGCATCGTAGGAGAAGTCAAACTCCACCGTAAACGGCGCGCCGTCGACCCACGGCGCGAAGTCGATCGTCGAACGCCGAGCCGGCGTGAGCGTTCGTCCAACCTTGGTTGAGAGGATATAGTCGTCGCGGTTCTTCCAGCGCAGGCTGTGCCCGGCGCGAAGCTCGGAGAGGCCGTGGCCGTAGAGCGGCGCGGTGTCGTAATAGCGCACCCCCGCCGCCCACGCGGTCTGGATCATCGCGTCCGATTCCGCGTCCGAGATCGGCTTGAGGAAATTGCCGATCGGCGCCAGCCCGAGCGAAAACGCGGTCACCTCGACATCGACCCGGCCGAGGCGTTTCTTCTGATCCGGCTGCATGCGCGTCCTCCCAGCAATATGCGGATATGTCGATCAATCCCAAAGCGGCGCCCAGGGAACCTTGTCCTTGCTCACGATGCGAAACCCGATCGCGTTGAGCGCGTCGATCCGCGCCATGTCGACGCTGGAGAGGACGAAATCCATCACGTCGAAGTTCGACTGGATGTTCTCCCGCTTCGTCGACATAGTGTTGATCGCCACCCCCTTTTGCAGGATCCAACGCAGCGCGATCTGGCTCACCGAGCGGCCGTAGTCGCGCGCCAGTTCCGCGAACAGCGGATATTTCAGGATTTCGCCGCGCGCCAGCGAACAGAACGAGACCAGCGGAATCGCGGTTTCGTTGGCGGCGCGCAGCAGCTTGTTCTGATCAATCAACGCATGGAACTCGACTTGATTGGCGACCAGCGGCGTCTCGATCGCGCCCGCCGCCGACCGCATCATCGCTGCGGTGAAATTGCTGACGCCGATCGCGCGCGTCAGGCCGGCCGCGAGCGCGGATTCGAGCCGCCGCGCCGCCGCCGCGACATCGCCGTCGGGCGGCGGCCAGTGCAGCAGCAACACGTCCACCCGCTCGACCCGCAACGCGTCGAGACTGACGCGGACCGAATCGAGGAACTTGTCGGGCGTCACGTTGTCGGGATGCGCCTTCGTCGTCAAACAGATCTCGTCGCGCCGCGCCCCGATCCGCGCCAGCGCCGCGCCGAGATCCTGCTCGTTTTGATACATCTGCGCGGTGTCGAAGGCGCGATAGCCGATTTCGAGCGCCGCCTCCACCGCCGCTTCCAGCACCGCGCCCTTCAGCGGCCAGGTGCCGAATCCGCGTTGTAACACGCTGGAGAAATAGGGCGACTTCGTCATGCCGTCTCGCCTTTCGCGCCGTCCGCGGCGCCGCCGTGAACGCACCGGTTAGTTACAACGACGCGCCGCGGCTGGCAACGAACCTTGACAGCCATGGGGCGCGCCCGTATTAGAATAACTAACTGGTTACTTAAAACCAGCCCCGATGGGAGTGACCGAAATGCCTGTGGACGATTTTGTGCAAGCAAAGACCAGCCGTCGCGCGCTCCTCAAGGGCGCTGGCGGCGCCCTCGCGCTGGGCTCGCTCGGGTTTTCCTTCCCGCGCCCCGCGATCGCCAAGGAGACGACCTGGACCTTCGCCAATTCGATGCGCTCGCTGGCCAATCCCTATCACGCCACTTTCGCCAAGGGCGGCGAGGATTTCGCCAAATCGATCGACGCCAAATTCGAGACGCTGGTCACTGACGGCAATTCGGAAAAAGGCATCGCCGACATCAAGGCGCTGCTGCAACGCACCGGCGGCAAGCTCATTCTCAACGTCGACCCCAACGATTCGCCGGACGCGCGCGTCATCGTCGAAGAGTGCAAGAAAGCCGGCGCCTATGTGGTGACGCAGTGGAACAAGCCGGCCGACCTGCATCCCTGGGATTTCAATCCCAATTATGTCGCGCACATGTCGTTTGACGGCGTGCCGACCGCCAAGACGATCGCGCAGGAATTGTTCGCGGCGTTCGGCGGCGAAGGCGGCGTCGTCGCCTTGGGCGGCATTCTGTCCAACGTGCCGGCGATCGAGCGCAAGCTCGGCCTCGATATGGCGATCAAGGAGACCAACGGCAAAGTGAAGTTGCTCGACTTCCAACCCGCTGATTGGAACGAGCAGAAGGCTTTCGACATCACGCAGGCCTGGATCACGCGCTTCGGCAAGGAGATCAAGGGCGTGTTCGCCGCCAACGACGGCATGGGCATGGGCGCGCTGGAGGCGCTGCGTCAGAACGGCCTCGCCGGCAAGGTTCCAGTGGTCGGAATCGACGGCATCGCCGAGGCGGTCAAGGCGATCGAAGCGGGCGAATTCGCGGGCACGGTCGCTTGGGATCCGTTGTGGACCGGCGGCATGGGCCTGGCGATTCCCTACGCGGTCGCGACCGGCAAGGTCGACATCGCCAAGGAGCCCAAGAGCCACCGCGAGTTCTACGGCACCGGCATCATCGTGACGAAGAAGAATGTCGAGGAGTTCAAGAAGGGCGGCGCCAAGCTCGACTTCAACGATCTCTGGGGCAAGGTGACCGGCCAAATCCAATATCGCGGCTAGCCGCGTCATTCGGCCCGGCGCGGCGCCGGGCCGATTCTCGTTTTCGCGCAGAATTGCGAGCGAAACCACGAAATGCGGGCGAAAACGGCTCTATCCCTCCCCAAAGTCGGGCGCTGGCGCGAATGGACGCCGCTGGCGGTGCTAATCGTGCTGTGCCTGGGGATCAGCGGATTCAACGCCAATTTTCTCAGCGTCGGCAATTTCCTCAGATTGCTGAACTCCGCCGCGATCCCGCTCGTGCTCAGCATGGGGGCCACGTTCATCATCCTGATGGGCAGCATCGACCTTTCGATTGAAGGCGTGGTGGCGTTGACGGCGGTGTGCGTCAGTTTGTTGGTCAGCAACAATATCTCGTCGATGGCGATCGGCTTATGGGCCGTGCCGATCGCGATCCTGGTTGGCGGCGCGATGGGATTCATCAACGGCTGGCTGCACGTGCGGGTGAAGATACCCTCGTTCATGACGACGCTCGGCGTCGGTTTCGCCGGCGTCGGCGTCGCCACCGCGACGCTCGGCGGTTTTACGGCGCGCGTGTCAGATTCCAACTTTCGCTATCTCTCGCTCGGGCGCGTGTTCGATGTCCCGATGGCCGTTTGGATCGCGGCCGCCGCCGTGGCCGTCGCGCTGCTGTTTCAGGAGCGCACCCGCACCGGCCGATGGATCTACGCGATCGGGGCGGATGAGGTCACCGCGCGCAACGCCGGCATTCCCATCGAGCGCACGCGCATCCTTGTTTTCACCGCCGCCGGCTTGTTCTACGGTCTGGCCGGCGTCCTCTCGGCGGCGCAATTCGGACAGGGCCACGCGCTGATCGGCCAGGGCCGGTTGTTCATGGCGGTGACCGCCGTCGTGGTTGGCGGCACCTCATTGTCGGGCGGCGTCGGATCGGTTCTCAACTCGGTGATCGGCGTTCTGATCGTGGTCACGCTCGCCAACGGCATGGTGCTGATGGGGGTGGAGCCCTATGTGCAGCAGGGCGTTCAGGGCCTCCTGATCATCGCCGCCGTCGCGCTGTCGTTGGATCGTTCACGGCTCGATGTGGTCAAATGACGACGCCAAGCCCCAACACGCTGGAATTGCGCCACGTCACCAAAGCCTTTCCCGGCGTCAAGGCGCTCGACGACGTCAGCTTTTCGGTCGCCAAGGGCGAAGTCGTGGGGCTCATCGGCGAGAACGGCGCCGGCAAATCGACGCTGCTCAAGATCCTCAACGGCGTCTACCAACCCGACGCCGGCGAAGTTCTCGTCAATGGCGAGCCGTCGCGATTGGCGTCGCCGCGCGACGCCTTCGACAAGGGCGTCGCGATGGTGTTTCAAGAGCAGTCCGTCATCCAGAACCTGTCGATCGCCGAGAACATGTTTCTCGGCCGCGAAAAGGAATTTCTGCGCTTCGGCTTGATCGACAAGGCGCGCATGAACAAGGCGGCGGCGACCTTCCTGCAACGGGTGCGGCTCGACGTGCATCCGGCGCGGCGCTGTTCCGATCTGTCGTTCGCGGATCGGCAGATGGTTGAGATCGCCAAGGCGCTCACGCTCGACACGCGCATGAGCGGCAAGGTTACGATCCTGCTCGACGAACCCACCTCGGTGCTTGAAAGCGGCGAAATCCGGCTTCTGTTCGACCTGATCCGCGAACTGAAGCAGCGCACCGCCATCGTGTTCATCTCGCACCGGCTGGAGGAGGTGCTGGAGATCAGCGACCGCATTTACGTGATGCGCGACGGCGCCATCGTGCACGAGGTCGAATCGGCCAAGACGACGATTCCCCAATTGCACGCCCATATGGTTGGTCGCCAATTGCATCACGAATATTATCGCGAGGCCCGGCAGAGCGCGCCCGGCGCGCAAGTGTTGATCGAGGCCAAGCGGCTGACCAAACACGGCGCGTTCACGGATGTCTCGCTGTCGCTGCGCGCCGGCGAGATACTGGGGCTGGCGGGAGTGGTCGGCTCGGGGCGCGAGGAACTCGCCAAGGTTCTGGCCGGACACGCGAAGTTCGATTCCGGCGAGTTGATCGTCGGCGGCGTGGTTGATCGGCTATCGGGCGTGCGCGACGCGGTGGCGAAAGGCGTCGGGCTGGTGCCCAGCGAGCGCAAGGTGGAAGGCGTCGTCACGGCGTTCTCGGTCGCGGAGAACATCACGCTGTCGGCGCTGGCGAGCTTCACCAAGCGCGGCTTTCTCGACATAGCCCACGAGCACGCCGTCGCCGCCGATTGGGTGCGCAAGCTCAACATCCGCGCGCCCTCCACCAGCACCCCCGTCGGCAGCCTGTCGGGCGGCAACCAGCAGAAGGTCGTGCTGGCGAAATGGCGCGTCGCAGGGGTGAATATCCTGATCCTCGATCATCCCACCCGCGGCATCGACGTCGGCGCCAAGGAGGACGTCTATGAACTCATCCGCGACATGACCGCCGAAGGTCTGGCGATTGTCCTGCTCGGCGACACGCTCGATGAGGTGATCGGTCTTTCCAGCCGCATCCTGGTGATGCGCGACGGCAGCGTGGTCGCCGACGTCGAGGCCGGCGTGGGCGCCAAGCCCGAACAAGTCGACATCGTCCGGCATATGGCTTGATCGCATGACCATTGACCTGGCCAAGTTGAGAACCGCCCTGCCCGCCCTGGTGCTGGTTGGATTGGTCGCGCTGATCGGCGCCTGGGATCATTCGTTCTTCGCGCTCAACAACATCCTGACCATCGGCGGCGACACGATGACGCTGTTCCTGATGGCGTCCGGCGTCACGCTGGTCATCATCACCGGCGGCATTGATCTGTCGATCCAGGCCGTCGCGTCGATGTCGAGCTGCATCCTCGCGGCCTTCCTGCCGCGCTGGGGCTATCTGACCTTGCCGGCGGCCCTTCTCGGCGGCCTCATCGCCGGCTGGAGCGGCGGCATGGCGACCACGCGCTTGCGCATCCCCTCGTTCATCGCCACGCTGGCGGTCAGCGGCATCGTCACGTCGGCGGGCTACTGGTTCTCGGGCACGCGCTCCATCAACATTTCCGGCGAGGTCAGCCAGCGTTATCTGTTCTGGACCGTCGGGGATTTTCTCGGCGTGCCGCGCGAGATCTGGGTCGGGCTGGTCTGCCTCGCCGCGCTGACGGCGTTGTTGGATTTCACCGCGTTCGGCCGCATCGTGCGGGCGATCGGCTCGCAGGAGCGCGCCGCGATCGCCGCCGGGCTGGACGTCGATCGGGTGAAGGTGATGGCGTTCACCCTGTCGGGCGTGATGGCGGCGCTGGCGGGCATCGTGATGGCGGCGCGCCTCGGCTCGGGATCGCCGACGCTCGCCAATGAATTCCTGTTGCCGGCGATCGCCAGCATCATCGTGGGCGGCACGGCGATCACCGGCGGCGTCGGCTCGGTCTGGCGCACGTTTCTGGGCGCGCTCATCGTCGAGGTGGTGCGCATCGGCATGACCTTCGTCGGCGTCAGCGTCTTCACCCAGCAGATCGTGTTCGGCTTCATCCTCGTCGGCGCGGTGGCGGTCACGATGGACCGCGAGAAAGTGTCGGTGATCAAATGATCGCGGCGCGGCCGGCTTTGCAGCGGGGGCCTGTCCTTGGCTGATTTCCACGTCGCGGTCGGCGAGGTCTCCACCTTCTCCAAGACGGTCGGCGAATCCGACGTCTATCTGTTCGCCGGCATCACCGGGGATCTCTCGCCCAACCACGTGAACGAACACGAAATGGCGCAAACCGTTTATGGCGGGCGCATCGCGCATGGCGCGTTGTTGGTGGGTTACATGTCCGCCTGTTCAACCATGGCGACCGCGAAAGCGCGCGGCGGCGGCGAAACTCCGGTGTCGCTTGGTTACGACAATATTCGTTTCCTGCGCGGCGTGCGGATCGGCGACACGGTGACGGTGCATTATCGCATCGAACATGTCGATGCGCTCAAGCGACGCTCGGTCGCCAAGGTGGAGATGTTTAACCAGCACGGCGCCCTCGTCGCCGTCGCGAGCCATATTCTGAAATGGGTGGCCGACGCGGCGCCGGGCCGGGCCGCGACGGGAGCGTAACGCGCGGCCCGCTCAGACCCGCGTCAGCCGCTTCCACACCAGTTGCGCCGCCGCGAGATCTTCAATCGACGCGCCGACGGATTTGAACAGCGTGATCTCATCGTCGCTCGCGCGCCCCGGCGCGCCGCGCGCCAGCGCCGCGAGGTCGGCGACGACGGCCGATTTCGCCAGCGCGCCGTCGCGGATCGCCTGCGCGACGTCGCCGCCCTCGCTCAACGCGGCGGGCGTGTCGACGAACACCCGCGCCCGTTGCAGCGCCAGATCGTCGGCCTCGCGCATCGACATGTTGAAGGCGCCGACGAGATCGACATGCTGGCCGGGCTTGAGCCAGCCGCCGCGGATCAGCGGCGCGGTCGAAAGCGTCGCGGCGCTGACGATGTCGGCCGTGGCGATCGCGCTCTGGAGATCCGCCTCCGCGCGGGCGACAAAACCTTCGCGCGCCAGTTGCGCGCTCAGACGCTGCGCGCCCTCGGGCCGGTGGTTCCACACGACGATGTCGCGGATCGGCCGGACGCTGGCGTGCGCGCGCGCCAGAAACGGCGCCAGCGCG